>JAIVIG010000112.1:5007-9983 GCA_020200675.1 Actinomycetota bacterium | reverse complement strand
GCCTGTAGAAGCGGCGTGGCAGGTCGCCTGGGCCCTCGCGCAGGCACTCTTCCAGGGTCTCGGCCTCCAGCGCGCTCACCGTCATGCCCTGGCCGTAGATGGGGTTGAAGCTGCACAGGGCGTCGCCGGTCACCAGGTAGCCATCAGGTACGCGGGGAAGCCGCTCGTAGCGCCGCCGCAGGTTGGTCGGGAAGTTGTACTTCATCGCTTCGCCCAGCGGGTCGGCGTCCTTGATGAATTCGTAGATGTCGGGGGCCGGCAGGCTGCGGGCGAATGCCAAGAAGCCTTCCTCGTCGGTCGGGGCGCGTTCGTCCAGCCATCCGGCTAACGTGACCATCCAGCGCTCGTCCTCCATAGGAAAGATCACGCCGAAGCGGCGCTCGCGCGGCGGCGTGGGCTGGACGAAGACCAGCTTCGCGCCGGGCAGGTCCTCGGGACGGCGCCGGTAGACGCGCGTGGTGTAGCCGACCCCGATCTTGATCTCCTCCTCCCGCGGACGCCCGTAGCCCATCTCCTCCATCCAGGCCCGAGCGCGCGAGCCCCTCCCGCCGGCGTCCACCACCAGCTCGGCGGCGATTTTCTCTATGGCGCCGCCGCGCCGCCGCAGGGTCACGCCGGTCACGCGGGCGCGGTCGTCGGTGATGAGGCCGGTGACGTCGCACTCCAGCAGGAAGGTGACGTTCTCCAGCGCGCGCACCCGCCGCCGGACACCCTCTTCGAGGAAGGGCCGGCTCATCATCAACCCCTTCTTGCCGGAGGCGAACCTTACCCGGTAGCCGCCGGGTTGGTAAAACCGGCTCTCCGCCGGAATGTCGCAGGCGATGGCGCCGCCCGATATCAACTCCTCCGTTAGGCCGGGGAACAGCTTGCTTATGACGATTTGACCCCGAGGCAACAGGCCGTGCGCGTGGCGGCCCTGGGGCACACCCTTGCGGTTCTCGACGCCCTCCGGAAGCGGGTCGCGCTCGATCACCGTCACCCTATCGAAGTGGTCGGCGAGGACGCGCGCGGCCAACAGTCCGGCCATGCTGCCCCCGATCACGACGGCGTGGCCGTCCCCGGTGACCGAAGGCTCCGTGTGAATAGACATTGCGTGTTTTCCTTTCTTCGTCCTCTTGGGCGGGAGCGAGGGTGCTCCGCTGCTCCTGATCAACGCGGGCTCTCATCAATAGGCGCGAAGTCCGCGTGACGGTGGACCAGCTTCCACTCGCCGTCTTCGCGGCGGTAGATGTGGGTGACCCGAAGCGTCATCGGGCTCTTCTCGCCACCGTCGACGGCGACCTCGCCCCGCTCGTAGCCCACCGTGTAGTTCGGGCCATCCCGTCTTGCACGGGCCCCAGGCGCCGAACAGGCTCACGGGGTCCCGCTGGGACCACATCCCCATGTACGGTTCCGGGTCACCCTCGAACATGGAATTCAGCGCCAGCCGCTGCCGCTCCAGCGTCTGCTCTTCGAAGTTCTCAGCCTTTGCCATGAGCGTTACCTCCCTTGTGTTCGTTTGCTTATGCATTTGTCAGTTGTGGATGGCGGGCTCCCGGTCGGAGAAGGTTGCTCCTTCTGGTCATCCTTCCGTGCCCGGCAGGCCAGGAACGCTGTGCCTGGCAGACTGTAGTCTGGACCGTAGGCGGTCACGGCGAAGCCCGGCACGTTGCAGTAGAAAACCATCGCCCGTTCGAGATCGGCGACGCGCAGATGCACGTGCCCGATGCGGACGGCCGGGTGAGTCTCGTTTGGCTGATTCATCGCTCGAACACCTCGCGGAGAGAATCGGTTTCGTCGAGGTGCGAGAACGGCTCGCGCGGGCGAGAGTAGGGGTACGGGTAGGGCAGCCTGTAGCCGCGCAGCCGCGCCACGGCGGCGAGGGGCGTGAATATGGCGAGCTGCAAGGACAGAGGCGGCCTGGCGACGTACACGAAATCGCGGTGATATCGGAGCGTTATGAGCGCCAGCCACAAGAGGTTGGGGAGCCCCGTCCTCGGGCTCACCTTCCCATCCTTGGACAGCCCGAAGAAGGACTCGAAGAACTCCTCGGTGTTCAGCGCCGGCCTGAACTCGACGATAGCCACGCCCTCCTCCTCGCCCGCGTTCCACCAGGCGTGGGGCGCGCCCACCGGTACAGTCGCTCTCTCGCCAGCTCGCACCTGCCTCTCCTCGCCGTCCACGACGAAGGTGAACGTGCCGGACAGGATCTCGAAGGTCTCCTCCTGGCGTGGGTGGATGTGGGGCGCGGCCACGAAGTCGTGGGGTTGCACGCGCTGCTCACTCCGCACGTACTCGCCGCCCGTCTCCTCGGCCGTCTCGAGGAAGGTGATCCTCTCCCCCGTCACCGGATGCTCTACGATGTCGCCCGATCTAGCCATCTCTCGTCCTCGTTTCGTAGTCCGGGTGTCGCGCGAGCCGCCCGTAGCCGACGGCGCGACTCCTCAACTGCAGTACCTCTCCTCCAACTCCCTGTCGATCCCCTTTCGCCGGGCCCGCTTCGCCAGCACCCGCATCAGTGGTTCGAGGATGGTGAAGACGCCGGGCACCCGTATCTCGGACCAGTCCAGGAGCAGGGCCATGTGGTAGAGGCTCTTCGGGGTCCCGTCGGATCGCGTGAAGCCGTCCCTCGCGAGGCCGTAGCCGACCATGATGGTCTTCTCGAAACCGGGCTGGCCCGGCCGCATCTCACACAGGAACGCTTCGATCACCTCGAAGTGCTCGGCGTAGGTCTTGTGGTAGTGGGGTCTCGTTCCCCCGCCGGGGGCCACCTCGACCTCGGCCAGCGAGCACGCACCGCCCGTCTCCTCGCTCGTCTTGAGGAAGGTGGCGGAGTCCTTTTGAACGGGGTTGTAGATCCGCCGTTTGTCTTGGTGAATTCTCGCCTCGTTTACCTTTTCAGCCATGAGTTTCGTTCTCCTCTTTGCTACTACTTACTCTTGCTCGTTGAGGCTCGGCACCATCTCGCGGCGTCCGTCGCGCATGACGGCCACGTGGTAGGGGTAGACCTCGACCCTCTCCCAAACGTTGTTCTTCATGTAGGGCACGTTGCGTAGCCACTCGTCGAAGGTGGCCCGGTCCGGGAACGAGACCACGGTCATAGAGCCGACCATGCGACCTTCGTCGTCGAGGATGGCGCCCCCAATGAGCATGTTGCCGGACTCGATCGTGCGCCGGGCGGCCGCCAGATGCCGCTCCCGGACCACCAGGCGACGCACGAGGGCCTCGTCGTCGGTGTGGTCGTGTGCGATGACCAGGAACTGCATGGGAGCCCGCGGGCTCTCGTGCGCCTCTCCCACCACGTTCATGAGCTCCTCCTGGCCGCGGGCGATCCCGGGGCGGGGATAGAGTCCGGGATCACGCCGAGCTGGCGCATCGCGCCCATGTCGTCCCGACCCACCCGATGCTCGACTGCCTTGCCGTCTTCGAGGCGGTAGATGTGGATCTCGTTGATAGCTATGCGCCGCCCCGTGGGTGGGATGCCCATGAACTCGCCCTCGTGGGTGCCGGTGAGCGTGACACGCGCGACTACCCTGTCGCCCTCGGCGATCACGTCCTCCACCTCGTGATGATTATCTGGGAAGCCGGCAGTGACCATGCGGACGGTCTGCTTCATGTCCTCCGGGCCCGCCGGCACCGGGGTTAGTCCCGTGTCGTAGTTGACGTAGCCCTCGGCGGCGATGACCTCGTCGGCCACCTCCAGCCTCCTCTCGTTCCACAGCTCGTCGTAGATGCGGCGGACGATCTTCTTGTTCTCTTCTGGCGACACGCGATGTTCTCCTCTCTTTGTCTTTTCCTCGGACTGCTCTAAGCGCAGACCCACCGCGCGGGGTGCCCGATCACGCAGGGTCCGGCGACCAGGCTCCCGTCCCGCTTTCGGCGGCGGTCGAACTCCTCCCGGGTCAGCGCGAAGTAGGGAACTTCCGGCGCGCCCCGCAGGATCTTCCCGACGTACTTCATGCCGAGCCTCTTGATGACCTGCAACGAGGCGGTGTTGGGCTCGTCGGCCCCGGCCAGCACGCGCCCGAGCCCCGCCTCTTCGAACGCGAAACGCAAGCACCCTTCGGCCGCCTCGGTGGCGAGCCCCCGGCCCCACCATTCGGGCGAGAGGCCGTACATGATCTCCTGCTCTCCGAGAGCCTCGACGGGAAGGAAGCCGCAGAAGCCGATAAGCTTACTCTCGCCGCGCAACCGGACGCCGAACAGGCCGAGCCCTCTTTCGGAGAAGTCTCGCGCGCTCCGGTCCAGCCAGGCTCCGGCGGTCTCCGTGGAGACCGGCTCGCCGTCACACAGGTAGCGCCCCACCAACGGATCGTTCCACATCCGGTGCATGAGCGCGAGGTCGTCCGGCCCCAGTGGCCGCAGGTCGAGGCGCGCGGTCTCTATCCGCCTCACGAGAAGATCTCCCTCGCCACGCGGCGTACCCTCCGCCACAACGAGATTTGCCCGTACCCCTTCTCCGCTCCGGCGCGCTTGCCGTTCGCGCGCGCCACGAGAGCCGTCTCACCGGGATCCAACCCGGCGTCCTCCGGGGACGCCAGCGAGAGCAGGAGGTCCGCCAGTAGCCCGGGCGCGGAGAGCATCGGCATGTGGCCGGTGTCCATCGAGAGGACCTGGCACGGCAGGGCGGAGTGCATCCACCCCTGCAACGCGGGCGAGAGGCCCCGGTCGCGCAAGGCTTCGACGTACACCCGGGACACACGGCCGAATCTCTCTCCGGTGGTGAGCACCGGCGTAACGAGCGGCGCCAGGGGCTCGGGGCGCGTCCGCGACCAGTAGGCGTCCCAGACGTCGTCGGGAACGTCGGCGCCGAAGGCCTCCCTGGCGGCGTCCTCCCCGAACCACATCCAGCCCTCCTCCTCGTCCACGATGCCGTTGGCCCGCACCTCGGGGTCGGACCCGGACAGATCCATGAAAGTCTCGCCGTCGAGCGGGAGGTAGGCGGCGAGGTAGACCAGCGTCTGTATCTTCTCGGGCCCGTACTCGGCGGCCTGGGT
>JAIVIG010000112.1:0-4867 GCA_020200675.1 Actinomycetota bacterium | reverse complement strand
CATATGTGCTCAAGACTTCGTCTCCTCCAGGCGCTCCTCGTCGAAGCGCTCCTTCAGTTCGGCTTGCTCTCCTGGGGTTGCTTCCCTGGCCAGGCTCTCAGTTTGCGTACCGGTAAGGGTTGCGTTGGCGAACTTGATCGTCTCGATCCTGCCCTCTCCGAAATGGTCGGTGATCGTGATGTCGTTGATCCCGGGACCATCGAGAGACAGTGCCTGATCAATTCGAATCAGCGTTACGTCGTCCAACATCCTCAAAGAACTGAGATCGAGGAAGTCGGCACTGCCTCCGTTGTCGATTATTTCGTCATTGCCGAAACCTGTGAAGTTGGGCTCGTAGCCGGTGTAGACGTCGTTGCTCGTGAGGCTGGAGTCGAACAGCACGTCGTCGCCGCCGTTGCCCAGGTAGACGTCGTTGCCTTCTTTACCAGATATTTCTTTGTCGAGATCGGTGCCCACCAGGAAGTCGTTCAGGTCGGTGCCGAAGCAGTCGGCGTCGTTAGGGCACTGCACCACGTTGAAGGCGGGTGGCCGCGGCCTGTTCTTTTTCTTTTTCTTCTTGTGCTTTTTCTTGGCCTCGGCCGTGGGCGCCGGCAGGTCCAGCACTTCGGCCACGGGCCCCGACAGCACCACTATCGCCGCCATCAACACCACCAACAAACTTACTATCCTGCTCGCGTTAACTGACTTGCTCACTTACTCTTTCTCCTTTCTTAGGGGGCGGGGCATAAAGTCCTGCCCCCTTAAAGCGTGGATACATGCCTGCTGTCCTGCCCGGAGGCGCTATCCGCACCGACCTCCCGCGTGCCCCCGGGGCCGGCGCTTTAGCAGTAGTACCAGTACCAGCCGTACCAGTAGCTGTAATCCCAACAGTAGTCGTAGTACTGGGCCGACGCCGGTCCCGCCACGGCCATAACCATCAACGCCGCGACAGCTAGCAACAGAAAGATGCGCTTCATATGCTTTTCACCTCCTTCCGTCTTTACGATTTGCAGTTCTTGGAACGTTTGTCGTCTGCCACAATTAATGTCTTAGAGTGCGGGCGCCGGCATTGGACGAAAGTCGATTGTTGTGCAGGACTTTAGTCGGAGCGATAATCTAGGACTAAGGTCCAATAAGCCAGGCTAAGAGGCCAGAAAGCGATGACGATAAGGATCTTGATAACCGACGATCACGGGGTAGTGCGCCAGGGGCTGCGCATGTTCCTGGAGCTGGACCCGGAGCTGGAGGTCGTCGGAGAGGCCGCGAACGGCGAAGAGGCGCTCAGAATGGCTCACGAGCTTAGGCCCGACGTGGTGCTGATGGACCTCCTGATGCCGGTGATGGACGGCATCGCCGCTACCGGAGCCATCCGGACCGAGTTGCCCGAGGTGGAGGTCGTGGCGCTTACCAGTGTTCTGGAGGACGCTTCGGTGAGCGGGGCGGTTCGGGCGGGGGCCATCGGCTACCTCTTGAAAAATACCGAGGCCGAGGAGCTGCACCGGGCGATCAAAGCCGCCGCCAACGGCCAGGTGCAGTTGGCGTCTGAAGCAGCGTCGCGTCTGATGCGCGAGGTGCGCGCTCCCGAGAGCCCCGAAGCCCTTACCGCGCGTGAGATCGAGGTCCTGAAGCTCCTGGCGCGGGGCAAGGCGAACAAGCAGATCGCACACGAGCTCTTCGTCGGGGAGAAGACGATCAAAGCCCACGTGTCGAGCATCCTGGCCAAGCTCGGCGTCCAGAGCCGCACCCAAGCCGCCCTGCACGCCGTTCGCACCGGCCTAGTGAGCATGGACGAGCTGAGCGAGGAGTCTTGGTAGCGCCGGCAATACATCGGGAACCTCGCCGCGTACCGCTGCGCGTGTTGCTCGTGGAGGACTCCGAAGACGACGCCCTGATCGTCCTGCGCGAGCTGAAGAAGGGCGGTTACGAACCGGAGTACGAGCGGGTGGAGACCGCCGAAGCGATGAAAAGGGCGCTCGCCGGCTCCGTCTCCTGGGACATAGTTATTTCCGACTACCACATGCCTCTTTTCGAGGCCCCGGAGGCGTTGACGATGGCGCGCGAGGTGGTACCGGAGACGCCGTTCGTCGTCGTTTCCGGCAAGATCGGCGAGGAAGTAGCGGTCGAGATGATGAAGGCCGGGGCGCACGACTACGTCATGAAGGACAACCTCGCGCGCCTGTGCGCGACGGTGGAACGAGGCCTGAAGGAGGCCGAAGAGCGGCGGGAGCGGAGACTAGCAGAGAAGAAGCTTCGACGGCGCGACGCCATCCTCGAAGCCGTGAGGTTCGCGGCGGAGCGTTTCCTGAGCAAGGCAACCAGCTGGGAGCAGAGCATAGAGGAGGTGCTGGAGCGGCTTGGGGTGGCCACGGAGGCGAGCCGCGTCTACATCTTCGAGAACTACACCGGCGAGGACGGCGAGCTGTGGAGCACCCAGCGCTACGAGTGGGTGGCTCCGGGCGTCTCGGCCCAGATGGACAACCCCCTCATGCAAGCCATTCCGTATCGGGCAGCCGGCTACGGTCGCTGGGTGGAGATCCTGGAACGGGGGGAGCTGGTATACGGCCACACGCGGGAGTTCCCGGAGCACGAGCAACCCGAACTCCGGAAGCAAGAGATCCTGTCCATAGCGATCGTGCCGATCTTCGTCGAAGGGCGGTGGTGGGGTACGATCGGGTTCGACGAGTGTGTGGAGGAGCGCGAGTGGCCCGCGACCGAGATGGGCGCTTTGAGGGCCGCCGCCGGCACGTTGGGCGCGGCCATCCAGCGCCGGCGAACAGAGGAAGAGCTGCGAGGAAGCGAAGAGCGCTACCGGGCCGTGATCGAGCAGGCCACCGATGGCATCTTTCTGCTGGACGCCGGGACCAAGCGCTTTCTGGAGTCCAACCCGGCCTTCCGGAAGATGTTCGGGTACACCGTCGGCGAGATCGAGGGGATGGAGATTTACGACCTGGTCGCCCACCCGCGCGAGAACGTTGACTCCACGATACGGCGCACCCTGAAGGAGAGGCGCCGTATCGTCGGCGAGAGGAAGTACCGCTGCAAGGACGGCTCGCTCCTGGACGTCGAGGTCGGCGTAAGCGTGATCTTCTACGGCGGCAGAGAGGTGATATGCACCATCATCCGCGACGTCACCGAGCGTAAGCGGGCCGAGGAGATGCTGCGGGCCTCTGAAGCCGAGCTGCGGGCGGTTTTCGGGGCGATGAACGACGTCATCCTCGTGCTCGACGGCGAGGGACGTTACCTCAAGGTAGCGCCGACGGATCCTTCGCTCTTGTACAGGCCTCCCCCCGAGCTGCTCGGCAAGATGCTCCACGACACCTTCCCGAAAGAGCAGGCCGACGAGTTCCTCGCCAGCGTCCGGCGCGCACTAGAGACGCGGCAGAGGGTGGATCTCGAGTACAGCTTGCGCATAGGAGACCGACAGAGGTGGTTCGCCACGACCGTCTCTCCGATGCTCGAAGACTCGGTCGTCGCCGTCGCCCGCGATATCACCGAGCGCAAGAAGAACGAGGAAGACCTCAAAGAGAGCGAGGAGCGCTTCAAAGGGTTGGCGGAGGCCACCTTCGAGGGTGTAGCCATCACCCAAGGCGGTAAGATAGTTGAGACGAACACAGCCTTCGCCGCTATGTTCGGGTACGAGCCGGCGGAAGTCATCGGCATGACGCCCCTGGACGTTACGGCCCCCGAGTCCCGTGAAGCGGTGCGAAACGCCAGGTCTTCCAGATTCGAAGAACCCTACGAAGCTGTCTCCTTGAGAAAGGACGGCACGACTCTAGACACCGAAATCCGAGGGAAGACGTCCTTTTGCAAGGGGAGTGCCGCTCGCGTGACGGCAATCCGCGACATCACCGAGCGCAAGAAGAACGAGGAGGCGCTCAAAGAGAGCGAGCGGCTCTACCGCACGGTGATCGAGCAGGCCACGGAGAACATCTGCCTGGTCGACGTCGAGACCGGGCGCATCGTCGAATCCAACTCCGCATTCCAAAATACGCTCGGCTACACGGAAGAAGAGCTCCGATGGACGACGCTCTACGATATCGTGGCCCACGACCGCGAGAGCATAGACGAGAACATCCGGCGCACCCTGGAGCAGGGTCGCCGCTTCGTGGGCCAGAGGAGGTATCGTCGCAAGGACGGCTCTTTCATAGACGTCGAGGTCAGCGCGAGCACCATACTGCGCGACGGCAGGGAGACGGTCTGCGTCGTCGCCCACGACGTCTCGGAGCGGGCGAGGGCCCAGCGAATGCTCGAGGAGCGCGTGGCGACCCTCTCGCGCGTCGCGTCCAGCCTGACCCTCAACCTTCCCATAGAGGACACTCTCGACACCCTGGCGAAGAGCGTAGTGGGCGCCAGTACGGCCACCGCCTGCCTGGTAGCGTTGGCGGGCGAGGAAGCCGGTACGGTACGCCTGGCCGGTTCCCACGGGCTTCCCTCGGGCTACGTGGCGGCCTTGCAAACCGCGTATCGGGCCGGGGCAAAGTCTCCCACCCTGGAGGTGATGCGCACGCACCAGCCCGTGCTCCTTCGCGAAGCCTACCGTCGGCAAGTCGAAGACGATCCGCGCTACGCTCCCATCCACCGCTTCGCCGAGGAAGTCATGGAGGATGTGGTGTACATCGTGCCGGTGGTCTTCCGCGGCCGCGCCGTGGGCGCGATCAACTTCGGCTACCTCCCGGGCAGGGAACCCACGGAGGATGAAAAGGCATTCCTCGGCGCGGTCGCCGACCAGACGGCAGTGGCGGTCGAGAACGCCCGCCTCTTCGCCGAGGCCCGTGGCAAAGCGGCCCTCGAAGAACGCCAGCGGCTCGCCCGCGAGCTCCACGACTCCGTCTCCCAGGCGCTCTATGGCATAGCCCTGGGTACGAAGACCGCCCGCACGCTGCTGGAG
>JAIVIG010000375.1 GCA_020200675.1 Actinomycetota bacterium | reverse complement strand
GAGCCAGGGAGTCCAAACGCGAAGTACGTGATCGTGAGCCGCCTGAGCGAGCAGTCCCACGGTAACGCCCTGGGCATCGGCCTTGCGGACTTTACGACCGAGCGCCTCTTCGAAGCCATAGACCGCGAAACGACGAACGCCAACGTCATGACGAGCACCTTCGTCGAGCGGGCGAAGATACCGATGGTCCTGAAAAACGACCGCGAGGCGCTACAGGCGGCCATGCGCGCCAATTGGGGCATCGCCGAGGAGGAGACGCGCTTCGTGCGCATCCCGAACACCCTGCACCTGGAACACGCGTATCTCTCGGAGAACCTCGTGGAAGAGGCACTGGAGAACGGCAACAACGTCGAGGTCGTGGGCGAGGCGGCAGAGCCAGAGTTTGGACCGGACGGGTACTTCGAAGAGTTCTGAGGAGGCGAGGATGGAGAGCAACGGGTTGTGACGGCTGCGCGGCAAGTCGGCGGTGATAACGGGAGCGGCGAAGGGAATCGGGCGGGCCACCGCGGAACTCTTCGCCCGAGAGGGCGCCCGGCTCGTCCTGACCGACGTGGATGAGGCCGGACTCGAGGAGCTAAGGGAGCGGCTGGCGGGTGAAGGTGCCGAGGTCGAGACCGTCGTGGGCGACGTCTCGGTACCCGAGGATGCGAAGGCCATGATCGAGGCCGCCGTCGAGCGTTTCGGGCGCATAGACGTCCTCGTCGCAAACGCGGGCGTCATTCCCCTGAGCACCATAGTAGACGCGACGCCCGAGGACTGGGACCACGTCATGGCCGTAGACGGGCGAGGGATGTTCCTCACCTGCAAGTATGCGATAGAGGCGATGCTGGAGACGGGCGGTGGCTCTATCGTGTGTCTCTCCTCGATCTCCGGGCTCGCCGGACAGGCGCAGCAGGCGGCCTACGGCCCGGCCAAGTTCGTCGCTACCGGGCTGACCAAACACCTCGCGGTCGAATGGGCCCACAGAGGTATCCGGGTTAATGCGGTCGCACCCGGCACCATCCTGACCGAGGCGGTCGCGGAGTTGCCGGACGAGTACAAGGAGCCGATGCTAGAGGCGCATCCGGTAGGGCGACTCGGGGAGCCTTCGGAGGTGGCCAGCGCGATCCTGTTCCTCGCCTCCGACGAGGCGTCGTTCGTTACTGGCGCGATCCTGCCCGTAGACGGCGGCTACCTGGCCCAATAGACCGGTACGAGGATACCGCTATCCGTCGTGCTCAGAGGACGTCGTCGCAGCTATAGATCTCGGTCGAGCGTTCGCCGCTGATGAGCGCTGGCCTCCCATCTACCCACAGAATCGGCTCGGGGTCGTCCGCCGGCTCGCGCCGGAGGGCTTCCTCGCTCCCCGCCTCGCACCACCTCTCGGCGAACACGTTTTCGAAGATGCTTTCCTCCGGGTAGGCTGGCGTGTTCACCTCACTCTCGGACAGGCCTCCGATCCTGGTGATATGCTGCTCCGAGCCTTCCCACTCCAGCACGTACCCTTGCTTGCTGGTACCGGAGTACAGGCCGGAGGAAAGGTAGGAGTCCCAGATCCCGAAGAAGTTGAAGAGCGGCATGAAAGCGAACAGTAGGAGCACCGCCGCCCGGAGGGCAAAGCCGGGCGAGAAGTTTCGGCCGGGGTCCAAGATCGTCGAGGGCGAGGGATCGTCGGGCGCTCTCCAGAACAGGATCAGGACGAAGGCGACCATCGCGAAGTTCCAGGGCCAGACCACCGTGTTATGGTCGTTCCCCAAAGGCCCTATGCACAGCATGATAAAGGCGTGCATGACTACGGCGCCGGCCACCGCGAGCTTCCGGAAGCGGCGCGTCAGGAGTCCGACACCAATTACCGCCTCCACCGCGGGCACGGCGTAGCCGCCCGCGAGCAGCGCGGACCCCGCCCATTCCGGCAACCGTGTGGTCAGGGGCTCGACGAGCCACGGGTGGGTGCTCTGGACGAAGCTCGCGTTGGCCTTCTGCAACCCGCTCCAGAAGTAGGTGGCGACGACGATCAGACGACAGGCGTTCAGCGCGTCCAGAGCGCCGACCCGGCCCAACCCAAATAAGCAACAGGCCGCGAGCATAAAGGAGTACTGGTAGAACCACGGCTGCAACCTGGACTCGTCCTGCAAAACCAAAAACGCCGCCAGGACCAACGCGCCCACCGCGAACCACCCCATAGCGCGGCCTCGCGCGAGCCCCGCGCCGGCGACGAGCGCCATGAGGAGGCCGAAGAGTGCGTAATCCGCCGGGTATGGTAGGGGCGGGACCGCGTCCCACAGGGGTGTCAGCGGGTAAGACCGAGTCGACACCCAGAGGTTCGGGGAGAGGAGCAAACCCGCGACCAGGCCGGCCGCGAGCGCGAACCGCAGCCAGGAGAGGCGCTTCTCCGCCCCCCGTTGCGCCTTGTCCAGATCACTCACACGAACCTCCTCGCGCGGCGTACTCTCCCGGATCGGCATTTCCCCTTCCGGTCTCGACATTCCTCGTCTCCTCACGCGCGACAAGGATAGCGTCGGCGACATCCTTGCGCCACGTGATGGGCGATCCTGAATCTTCCTGCGGGCGCTCCCTTTGACTCTGGGAATCCGTTGTCGGAGAATCCTTTCGGGGCAAAGGACGCGGACGGGCTTCGGGTGCCGCGTCTGTTTAGGGAAGGAGGCGAATGGCCGAGATCTTCTACGATGCCGACGCGGATCTGACGCGCCTGGAAGGGCAGACGGTCGCCGTGATCGGGTACGGTATCCAGGGCCGCGCCCAGGCGTTGAACATGCGCGACTCTGGGGTGGAGAACGTAGTGGTGGGCAGCGTCCGCGACGAGAGCTGGGAGCAGGCCGAGGAAGACGGCTTCTCCCCCGTGCCGATAAGGGAGGCCGTCGAGGAGGCGGACGTGAGCTTTATGCTCGTCCCCGACGAGGTGGCTCCGGGCGTGTACGAGGAGCACGTCGAGTCTGCTCTGGGCCCGGGCAAGACGCTGAACTTCGCCTCCGGGTACAACATCGCCTTCGGGCACATCCGTCCGTCCGAAGAGGTGGACGTGATCATGATCGCCCCGCGCATGATCGGGAGCTCCTTGCGGACCCTCTACCTGGAAGGCAAGGGCGCGCCCTGCTTTGTGGACGCGCACCAGGACGCCTCCGGAGAGGCGTGGGAGGACTGCCTGGCCCTCGCCAGGGCCATCGGTTGCACCCGCGCCGGCGCTTTGCGGGTATCCATGGAGCACGAGACCTGGATGGACCTTCTCGCCGAGCAGGGGACCTGGCCGCTGATCATGGGCGTCTTCTTGAGCGCCTACGAGCTTCAGGTCGAGGCCGGCATCTCGCCGGAGGCCGTGCTCCTTGAGATGTACGTCTCCAAAGAGCCGGCCGAGATCATGGAACAGGCAGCGGAGGTGGGCCTCTTCGGGCAGCTCGGGCTGCACTCCCGCACCAGCCGGTACGGCCAGACCACGCGCCTCGAAGAGCTCGACCGGAGCGGCATAAAGTCCTTTCTGCGCGAGGCTCTCGAAGAGCGCATCCGCACGGGGCGGTTCGACAGAGAGTGGACGGAGGCGCAGAAATCCGGGGAACCCGTCCTGGAGAGATTGCTCGAGAGGGCCGGCAGTCACCCGATAGTCGAGGCCGAGAAGAGGCTCTGGGAAGCGCTTGGCGCCGCCCACGGAAATACCTACGGAGAGGAGTAGTAATGGATCCTGGATCTTTGGCTTCTGCCCGGGTGGTGGACCTCTCGGTCACGCTCTCGGAGCGACTGCCGGGGACGTGGCCGGGCCACATGAACTTCGCCCACCATAACTGGAACTGGTTCGCGGAGGTCGAGGGACCTACCGGCCACACCAGGAGCGAGGCACCTTACCAGACCAACTTCATCGTCATAGACGAGCACTGCGGCACCCACTTCGACGCCCCGACCCACTTCGTTCCACCCCCCGATTCTGGGCTGCCTCTGTCCGGACCGTTGGGCACGGAGACCGGCGACAAGGTGCCTCCGGGAGACCTCGTCGGACCGGCCGTCGTGGTCGACGTACGCTCCCTCGTCGAAGAGGGAAAACCGGGCGTGAGCCCCTTTATCACAGACGAGCACATCCGCTCCTGGGAAGAGGAGCACGGTGAGATCCGAGAGGGCGAGGTAGTGCTGCTCCGGACGGACTGGGACCGGTACTACGTCGAGGGCGAGGAGGGCCTCAAGTACATGCACGGCTCGCTGGTCACGGGCGACTTTCCCGGCTGGCCGGCCCCGGCGCCGGAGATGGCCCTCTACCTGCACGAGAAGGGGATCAAGACCATCGGCATAGACGCCCCGAGCATCGGCTCGGCGCACGACCCGATCCCCGTCCACCAGGAAGGATTGAGTCGTGGCCTGCGTTACGTGGAGGTACTCACCAATTTTGGCGAGCTGCCGGTGCGTGGGGCCTACTTCGTCTTCCTGCCGCTCAAGATCGCCGGCTCCTCCGGCGGCCCCGGGCGGGCCATAGCGCTGGTGCCGGATCAGGGGTGACGCGTCGTAGTAGTTCGAGCCTTCGGCCGCGGTAACGATACGGCCAGGAGCCGTAAGAGGAGGCAAGAGGGTTGGATGCCGCAAGCGGATGGGACAGGTAGCGGGGAGTCGCCGAAGGGAACGTCGCACGCTCTCGTCGCCATCGTGTACTTCTTGATCTATCAGGTCACGGACGGCACCTGGTCCGGAGCCGGCTACACCTACCAGGCCGAGAGCTTCCCGACCCGCGTGCGCGGTACGGCCGTAGGCTTCCCGGGCACGATGCTCGCCGGCGGCCTCCTCATACCGGTAGTTTGTTGACAGGGGGTGCCGCCTGTGCTTCGATGCGAGGCGAGGAGGTGCCGCTATGACCAAACGACTGCCCGCAACTCCCGCCCCTGGACCGCTGGAGGACTACGCCGCCCG
>JAIVIG010000111.1 GCA_020200675.1 Actinomycetota bacterium | reverse complement strand
CTCCGGCCTGCTGGGCCGCCTGGCCCGCCGCCTGCTGCCCCTGCTGGGCCGCCTGTCCCGCTGCTTGCTGCCCTTGCTGGGCCGCCTGACCGGCGGTGTCCTGCGCCTGCTGGGCCGCCTGACCGGCCTGATCGGTCACCTGACCAGCCGTCTGCTGAGGCTGCCCCGCCGCCTGTCCGGCCGTGTCCTGCACGCCTTGCGCGGCCTGCCCGACCTGATCGGTGACTCCGCCCAGAGGACCTCCGCCTCCCTGCTGGCCGCCGCCCTGCTGCTGACCGCCGCCGGTGAGCCCGCCTACGAGCCCTTGCGCCTGGTCGGTCACCTGACCGGCGGTGTCCTGCACCCCTTGCACGGCCTGCCCGGTCTGGTCGGTCACCTGACCGGCGGCCTGCTGGGCCTGCCCCGTCGCTTGCCCGGCGGTGTCCTGCACCCCTTGCACGGCCTGCCCGGCCTGGTCGGTCGCCTGACCGGCGGCCTGCTGGGCCTGTCCCGCCGCTTGTCCGGCGGTGTCCTGCGCCTGCTGGGCGGCCCCGCTCGCGGCGTCCTGGGCCTGCTGAGCCGCGCCCCCGAGGGCCTCCTGGGCCTGCTGGGCCGCTCCTCCCGCGGCGGTGCCCTGCGCCGCCTCGTCCACCACGTCTTCGAGCCCCTGGTCCTGGGCCGCCTGGTCGAGGGTGCCCTCGATCTCCGAGTAGGAGTCAGCCATCTCCTGGAGCTGGGCCTGCGCGTCCGGCGAGGACTGCTCGGCCAGGCTCTCCAGCTGGCATGGTCTGCTCCTCGATCTGCTGCTGCAGGTTCTGTGCTTCGCTCACTTCCTTACCTTCCTTTCCTGGGCTACTCTTGCTTGCCGATCGCTCGTCTCGGACTACCTAGCTATCTCTACATCTGAACTTCCACTCCTTCCCTTCGACTACCATCTTGCTGGCGATCCGTAGCCGGCCCTGATGACGCAGTGGGTGAAAAGCCCCTGACCTGCCCATTATTTCCTTACGTTGAAGGCCCATCTCTTCCTGCCTGTCCTCGATCCGTAATTGGACTCGATGTAGGCCTCTATCTCGACCGCGTGAGTGCCGGAGGAAAGGCTCCCGGTAGAGCATGTCAGGCGGCCGCTGGACCGCCCATAGTCGAACCTCATCGCCTGCCCGTCGAGGTACACGTCTATGTCGTGCCTGGACAGCAGGCTGCCGTACCTGTCCTCCACGATGGCCCGGATGGTGGGGCTGGAACTATTGACGACTCCGGTGGGGCCCACCGAGGTTATGAGGATCGTGCGCCTCGAACCACCGCGGCCCCCGGGCCTTCTGCTGCCAGGTCCCCTCCTCCGTCTTCTCCGTCTGCTCACGCGCTTTCACCTCCTCCGCAGCGATGTTGTCAATGTAGCCGGAGCTGGCCAGTGGTCAGCTCTACCGCTCCTCTCCGAGAGCCATCACGAAAACGCAAACGAAAAGGCGAAGCAAGAGTGGCCTGGTTTCCTCGAGGAGCGAAGAGAAGCCAGGAATGCGAACCAGATACCCGGCACGGCTCGCGCCCGAACCAGCCTACCTTCCCTGCCCATTATTTCTTTACGTTGAAGGTCCATCTCTTCCTGCCCACTCCGTCATCGGTGCTGGCCTCTATCTCGACCGTGTGAGTGCCGGAGGAAAGACTCCCGGTGGGGGGACATGTCAGTCTGCCGCTGGACCTCCCATAGCTGAACCTCATCGCCTGCCCGTCGAGGTACACGTCTATGTCGTGCCTGGACAGGAGGCTGCCGTACCTGTCCTCCACGTAGGCCCGGATGGTGGGTCTGGAACTATTGACCTGTCCGGTGGGGTCGACCGAGGTTATGATGATTCTGCGTCTCGGTCCACCGCGGTTCGCGCCCCTTGCGCTGCCAGGTCCCCTCCTCCGTCTTCTCCCTCTGCTCATGCGCTTTCAACTCCTCCGCAGCAATGTCAATTCATCTGGAAAACGAAGAGCCGGGCGTGGGGTCTATCTCCAGCAAGCACCGGAGATGCGCCTCTGACCCGGCTCTTTTGCGAAGCGTCCTCGCTCTCAGGACCTGGAGCCCCGATCACGCCCAGACAACGAGTCCGTGACGCCGCCCAGCCCGCCCAGCAGACCTTCGTCCTTCTGCTTCTGCCGGTCCCGCTTCCTCTCCGCCTGCCTGGCCTCTTCTTTCGCCTGGCTGGTCTTTTCCTTCTGTGTCGCTTCCTCTTCGGCGTCAGCCTTCCTCTGCTGCGCCCGGCCTTCCTCCTTCTTGGCCTCGTCGCCGGTCACGGCGCCGAAGGCTTCTTTCGCCTTGCCTTTGGCCTTATCGTCCATAGTTACTCCTTCCTTTCGACGACTCTCCAGGGTCCGCGACTACTGGTTCGCAGCGCTGATCACGTCCCTGACGGTGATGCGGCCCTGGGCCCCGGAACCCTGCACCTGGGAGAGGTCCACACCCAGCTCCTGAGCCTTCTGCTCGGCGGCCTGCGTGGCGTTCGGCTGCTGTTGCTGCTGGCCTCCCTGCTGGTCTCCTCCGGCCTGCTGAGCCGCCTGGCCCGCCGCCTGCTGTCCCTGCTGGGCCGCCTGTCCCGCTGCTTGCTGGGCCTGACCCGCCACCTGCCCAGCCTGGTCGGTCGCCTGACCGGCCGCCTGCTGGGCCTGCCCGGCCGCCTGTCCGGCCGTGTCCTGTACGCCTTGCGCGGCCTGTCCGACCTGATCGGTGACCTGACCGGCGGTGTCCTGCGCCTGCTGGGTCGCTCCTCCAACGGCATCCTGAGCCTGGCCCACCGCTTGTCCGGCGGTGTCCTGCGCTTGCTGGGCCGCTCCTTGTGCGGTCTGCTGGATCTGCTGCTGGGTCTGCTGGGCGGCCTGGTTCATCGCGTCCTCGACGCCCTGGTCCTGGGCCGCCTGATCAATCGAGTTCTCGAGTTCTATGTAGGAGTCGACCATCTCCTGGATCTGGGCCTGCGCGTCGCCCTCGGGGAGCTGCTGAGAGTACTGCTCCAACTGGGAGCGGTACTCCTGGACCTGGCTCTTGAGGCTGCCTATTGACTCCCCGTAGAAGTTCTGGGCGCTCTGCGTTGCCTGCTGCTGCATCTGCTGCTGAAGATTCTGTCCTTGGTCTGTCACTTCGTCTCTATTCTCCTCATCGACTTTCGCTTTTGGTAAGCGGTGGGGCTGATAGGGATCAACCCCACCAACTTCCTTATCTCGTTACCACAGGGCTACAGGAGGCCTCCTTTACCACCGCCTAGAAGGCCTCCGCCGCCACCCTCTTCCTCTTCCTCTTCCTCATCGTCGTCGTCTCCACCTCCGCCACCGGTCAGGCCGCCGGTCAGGCCGCCCACGGTGTCTTGCACCTGATCAAGGGGCCCTCCTCCTTCGTCTCCTCCTCCAACAACGGGCAGGCCGCTGGTCAGGCCGCCCACGGTGTCTTGTACCTGATCAACAGGTCCACCACCACCACCACCGGTCAGACCGCCCACGGTGTCTTGCACCTGATCAACAGGTCCTCCTCCGCCTTCCTCTTCCTGCTGGGCTTCCTCTCCCTGCTCGGATTCCCCTCCCTGTGATGACGACTCTGATGACGACTCGTCGTAATCCTCGGAGTCGCTGGACTCCACGGTGGTCGTGGTGCTCTCGGGGGGTGCGAGGAGGTCCAGCCTGAGAAGGCCCCCGCCCAGAAGACCCTCCGAGCCCTTTTTCTCCTCGACCACCGTCGAATCACTGTCCGACCACGAAGAGTCTTCGGAGCTGTCCTCCTCCTCGGAGGGTCGGGTCGTGGTCGAGGACGTGGGCCCAGGAGGGAGGGGATTGTCCACTACGCGCTCGTCCAGCAGGTTGCCCTGCGGGTCGAAGGTGGAGTCCACGATGTTCCCCTGCTCGTCTGGGGCACGCTGGACGGTCACCTCCTGCCCCTGATCGTCTTGGCCGCGCAGGATGGTTCGGCCTTCCTCGTCGGTGGTGGGGTCGCCCATCGCGTGAAAGCCCTCAGGCAGACTCTCCGCCATCTGGCTGGCCTCATCGACGGGCTCGTCCTCCACTGCGACCCAGTTCACCAGGTTGCCCTGCGGGTCGAAGATGTAGTCCACACCGTTCCCCTGAGCGTCCACGGCGCGCTGGACGAAGTTGCCTTCCTCGTCGGTGGTGGGCTCGCCCATCGCCTCATAGCCCGGAGGCAGGTTCTCCGCCAGCTGGCTGGGGTCAACGGTGGCCTCGTCGTCTACTGCAGCCCAGCCCACCTGGTTACCCTGCGGGTCGAATGTGTAGTCCACGGTGTTCCCCTGAGCGTCCGCGGCGCGCAGGACGGTGTTGCCATCCTCATCGGTGGTGGGCTCGCCCATCTGGTCAGTAGCTTCGCCGACCGTTTCCTGCATCTGGTCGGCGGCTTGTCCGACGGGCTCTTGGCCCTGGCCCGAGGCTTCGTCGGCGGACTGCCTCGCCTGCTGGGCCGCTTCGTCCATCGTGTCCTGTACCCCGGCGTCCTGAGCCGCCTGGTCCATGACGCCCTCGAACTGGGCGTAGGAGTCGGCCATCTCCTGGACCTGGGCCTGCGACTCCTCAGGAAGCTGCTGCATCAAGCTTTCGAGCTGGGCGCTGTCGCTCTGCATCCGGCCCTTTATCCTGCCCATCGACTGCCCGAAGAAGTTCTGGGCCTCTTGCAGGTACTGATCCTGCGTCTGCTGCTGAAGGTTCTGCGTTCCTTCGCTCACTTTTTCCCCTTTCTACTCTCTGGTTCTTGCTCTCCGGTCTTTCGTCCCGGATACCGCAGGTGTGCCTTTACCCTTTCTTTGTCCGAACTATTCCAAACGTCGGAATTACTATTAACCATCTCGCTGGCGATCCGCAACCGGACCCCAGCATCGCGGTAGATAACGCCCTCCTTCACTTCATCCGGCAGGTTCTCGCGCTTGCTCTCCCACACGGAGTTGCGCCTGGTGTTCCCCCGGAAGTAAACCTCCGGCTCCGGCGCTCTCTCGAAGCGCAGCTCGCGCATCCTCACGTCGGCATCGAACGCGATGTCCGGGTTCTGTGGCTTGCCTGTCCCTCCCTTCTTCATGGCTTCAGGAACCCGTCACGTCCTTGATGGTTATGAGCCCTCCGGCCCCCGAGCCCCGCACCCTCGAGAGGTCTACGCCCAGCTCCTCAGCCTTGCGCCTGGCGGCGTTTGTGGCTCTCGGCTCCTCGGCTCCGTCTCCCCCGGTGACCTGCTCGGCCTGCTGGGTGGCCTGTCCAGCAGCGTCCTGCGCTTGCTGGGCCGCTCCTCCGGCGGCATTCTGGGCCTGGCCCGCTACTTGTCCCGCGGTGGCCTGCACACCTTGCGCGGCCTGTCCGACTTGATCGGTTACCCCTCCCAGAGGTCCACCGCCTCCCTGGCCGCCCTGTTGGCCGCCGCCCTGCTGCTGACCCCCGCCGGTGAGCCCGCCTACGGTGTCCTGGACTCCCTGCACGGCTTGGCCGGCTTGATCGGTGACCTGCCCAGCGGTGTCTTGTGCCTGCTGGGCCGCTCCCCCGGCGGCATCCTGGGCCTGCCCCGCCACCTGCCCGGCCACCTGCTGGGCCTGCCCCGCCGCCTGTCCGGCGGCATCCCGCGCTCCTTGTGCGGCTTGCCCGGCCTGGCCGGTGGCCTGGTCCTCCGACTCTTCGGCCAAGCTCGTCACGTCTTTAACGGTGACGAGCCCGCCGGGGCCCGAGCCTTCGACCTGCGAGAGGTCCACGCCCAACTCCTCGGCCTCGCGCCTGGCCGCGTCCTTGGACGCCTCCACCACGTCGCTAACGATAATGCGCCCTCCGGAGCCCGAGCCTTCGACCTGCGAGAGGTCCACGTCCAACTCCTCGGCCTCGCGCCTGGCCGCGTCCGAGGCGTCGAGTTCTCCCTCTTCTCCGGCGGCTCCGCCTTCTGCCGCCTCGGCGAAATTCTTCACATCGTCCACGGTGACACGTCCATCGGAGCCCGTGCCTTCGATCTCCGTGATGTCTATGCCCAACTCTCTCGCATCGCGGCGAGCCGCGTCCGTGGCGTCGACCTCTCCCTGTCGCCTGATCTGCTCCGGGTCCAGGTTGGAGACGTTCTTCTGCGCCTCGTCGATGCACTCCTCCATAGCTGTGAAGTTCTCCATCAACTCCTGGAACATCCCCTGGAAGACCTCTTCTCGCCCGCCCGGGATCTGGTCCGGCAGGTCCTTCAGCGTGGCGCGATCCTCCTTTATCTGCTGCTTGAGCGTCTTCGTCGAATCATCGAAGTAGCCTTGAGCCAGCTCTATCGTCTGTTGCTGGGCCGCATACTTGGTCTCCTGTATCCCCCGGTTCAGCTTGTCTAGCGCTTCCGTCTGCTTTTCAGCCACCGTTTCTCCTCTCCAAGATCCTCCGACCTGATCCACCGGCTACGCCAGCTCTACTCCCTGACAGATGCTGCAGCCTTTCTTCCAGTAGGTTTCTCTCGAAACCGTGCGCTTTGCTCCCCTCAAACGGCTCTCGCACCTACTAAGCTCCCCTCTTCGTCAAGCACCTGCTCGTAAACGTTTCCGGACTCATCGCTCACCCGGCTCACGATCCGCCCCTGATCGTCTATGTCTTCCTCTTCCACCGGCAAGTCGGCGAGGTTGCCGACCACATCCTCGTCCACCACCTCACCATCTTCGTTCATGGTGGTTTCGACGATATACCCGGACTCGTCCACGGTGCGCTGCACGCTCTGGCCCGCGTCGTTGACGGTCTCATCAAGCACCTCGCCGGGCTGAGACAGATCTTCAGCCGTGTCCCCGGCTCCGTCGATGCTCTGTCCGGCTTGATCCGCAGCCTGTCCAGCGTCCTGACCGGCTTGCTGTGCCGCTTGTTGGCCGGCTCCTTGCCCGGCTTCCTGAGTGGCTTGACCCGCACCCTGGCCGACCTCGCCCGCGGCCTCTCCCGCACCTGAACCTACATCTTCGGCAGCCTCGCCCGTGCTCTCGACAGCCTCTCCCGCACCTGAACCTACATCTTCGGCAGCCTCACCCGTACTCTCGACAGCTTCGCCCGTACCTTCTCCGACGTCCTCAACTGCTTCGCCCGTGCTCTCGACGGCCTCGCCTGCTCCCTCGCCGACGTCTTCGACTGCTTCGCCCGTACTCTCGACGGCCTCGCCTGCTCCTTCTCCAACGTCCTCGACGGCCTCGCCCGTGCTCTCGACGGCCTCGCCTGCTCCTTCTCCAACGTCTTCGACTGCGGAGCCAGCACCTTCTCCAACGTCCTCGACCGCCGAACCGGCGCCTTCGCCAACGCTCTCGACGGCTTCGCCGGTACTCTCAACGGCTTCGCCTGCGCCCTCTCCGATGTCTTCGACTGCAGAACCCGCGCCCTCGCCAACGTCCTCTACCGCCGATCCAGCACCCTCGCCAACGTCCTCGACTGCGGAACCAGCGCCTTCTCCGATATCCTCGACCGCGGAACCAGCGCCTTCTCCGATATCCTCGACCGCGGAACCAGCGCCTTCTCCGATATCCTCGACCGCAGAGCCAGCGCCTGCCCCAATATCTTCCACCGCCGAGTTGAGCCCTTCGCCCACTAGGTCACCGGCACCCTCGCCTATATCCTCGACCGCGGAACCGGCACCCGCTCCAATGTCCTCAACCGCCGAGTTGAGCCCTTCGCCCACCAACTGGCCCGCACCCTCGCCGATGTCCTCAACCGCCGAGTTGAGCCCCTCGCCCACCAACTGGCCCGCGCCCTCACCTACGTCTTCTAAAGCCGAGCCCGCGCCTTCACCGACGTCCGCGACGGCCGAGCTCACGCCTTCGACCAGTTTCTCTATGATCTGGGGGTTGCGGTCTATGGTGGTGAGGACCCGGTCGATGATGGCGGTTACGTTGTCGAGCCTGACCTTCAGGAGGGCCTGCGCCTCCACGCCCTCTATGACCAACTTGACCCTACCGAGATACGCATCGACTCCGACCGACAGCTCCACCAGGTCGAGCACCTTCGCGAAGAGGTTGACCTTCGCCCGCAGATCGTTGAGCTCGAAGTCGATCCTATCGACCTTAATGACCGGCACGTCGAGCAGCACGTCGGGGATCTTGCCGTTCATGGCGGCACTGTCTTGATCATACTCCAGCACGTAGTCCGCGTATGCTTGCTCCGGGATGGTTCTGTCGGAGGGTATGTTGTTCGCGAACCGGTACTCCTCGGTCTTCTGAACCGAGGTACGAGGGTCGTTCTTTCGGACCGGAAGGTTCGGTTCGATCTCCTGCGACATCGCCTCCTCGTTAGCCCCCTGCGATGTCGCCTCGTTCGTTTCCTGCGACTCGGTCGTCTGCCGCGATTCTGTATCCGTAGATGTCACCTTCGAGTCCCCTATCCTATGCTAGTTAGCTTTGTTTCTTTTTCGTACCCTCTAAGTAGACAGACATAAACTCCAACCCTGATCCAACCCGTGGTCTGCTCCGTATGTATGTTGGCCTTTTCTAACTCAATAGACTCCGGCCGGACGCTCTGGGTTACGGGGTTTGTCGTGCTAGATCTGGGAAAACAGCGAAACGGTGTCTTATTAGATGAATTTTTTGTAGACCCCGATGTTGGTGGTGTCGCGCACGCCCAGGGCCTCTTTGAGTTCTATAAGGGTAGCGCCGCGCTTTAGAAGCTTTATGGCGAAGGTGTGACGGAGGACCATCGGGGAGATCCGTGGAAGGCCGACCTGATCGCAGCGCTTCCAGAGCGCGTTCTGGAGCGACTTGGAGGTCGCTACCGGGCGAGCGGCCCGGCCTACGACGAGCTCGGGGGTCTCGTCCCTGCGACGTTCGAGGTACCGGCGGAGGGTTTCGACCGTCTCCTCAGAGAGGCGGCCGGTCCGGGGGGCGAGGTGGGAGCCGGGGCCACCGAGCTGTATCTGGGCGGCTTCGAGGTCCAGGTCGCTCCTGAGGAGGCCCCGAATCTCACCGACCGTCACCCCGATGTCGAGCATCAGCCGGATCACGACGGCGTCGCGCAGGTCGTCGAGATTGTTCCGGGGAAACGAGAGGAGCTGTTCGGCCTCTTCGTCTTCGAGGAAGGTGATCTGCTGGTCCAGGGGCTGGTGCATGGGCTCTATGGGGTCGAGGTCCAGCTCCGCATCGGTCGAGGTGCGCACCCAATCGAGAAAGCGCCTCACGGCGGCGTCCTTCCGGTAGACGGTGAAGCGCTTGCGCTTGCCTTCGAGAAGGCGGTTGCGAAACGCCATCACCTCGCCTACGCCGACTTCCTCGACCCGCGCGATGTTCCTCCCGGCGAGAAAGCGGGCGAACTCCCTGAGGTCCGCCTCGTAGAACTCAGCGGTGCGCGGAGAGGTACTCGGGTCCTCTTCGAGGTGGGCGCTGAATTCGGCGATCAGGTGCATCACCTCCATGCGGGTATTCTAACCGCAAGGAAGACCCTTTACGCCGGTAGCCGCATAGAGCGCGGGTCCCCTATACTTGTCCGGCATTGGAGGGCTTGCGAACATACGGGTTGGTCCTGGCGGTGGTACTGATAGCATCGCTCATACTACCGGTACTGCCCACGCCGCAAGACGCCAGATCGGAGCCGCGTCCCGCCGAGACGGCCCCCGCGGTAGAGGAACCCCCCGAGCCACCCACAAAGGCGACCAGAGAGACCAGAAAATCTGCCTACGAGAAGCTCGCCCTCAACAAACTTACCATCGAGAGAGAAGCCCCCGAAGAGCCGGCGCCCGCCCCGGAGCCCGAACGGAAGCCGCGGAAGAAGGAACCGGAGCGCCGCGTGCGAGCGGGGGCGACGACCGTCGACGTGCTCCCCGGGCCGGCGCGAAAGGCTCCCGAGTCGAAACCTCCCGCCCGGGAACCTCCCGAACGGAAACCTCCCAAGCGGAAGGCCCCCGTTCAGAGAGCCCCCGAGAGCAAAGCTTCCAAGGCTCGTCCGCCGGCGGCCGTCGAGGAGCGTAAACCGCGTGATACGAGGCTGCTGCTCTCGATACCTCGGTTGGGGATCGAAGATGTGGCGGTCGGGGACTCCCCCGATCAGTCCTACCTGGACCGGGAGGGGATCATGCACCTCTCCGGGACCGGCTTCCCCTACGAGCGCGGCTCGAACACGTACATCGTCGGCCACGCGGCGGACTACGACGCGAGCCGTGTTCCGAACGTCTTCCACAACCTCAAAGGCCTCCAGCAGGGAGACAAGATCACCCTCCGCGACGCTCTAGGCAGAACCTACGAATACCGCGCCTACCGGTACTTCATCGTCAACCCCACGGACGTCTGGATCACCGAACCGGTCCCCGGCAAAGAGATCATCTCGCTCCAGACCTGCTACCCCGCCCCCTCTTTCGCGAAACGCCTCATAATCCGGGCAGAGCGGGTGAAATAGCCGTCAGCTCTTTGGTCTTGGCACATCACTGAAAGCTCACGAACGTTACGTCTTTCGACGACGAAGATACAACAATCGTACGAACAGCCGCTCGTCCGTCGCGCGAGGTCGAGAATTGTTTGCCGCTCCCCCCAAACGCTTTCTCTAGCGTACGAGCCTTACGTTGCCCACTACCTGCTGATGGCTGACTGCTAGAAGCTACCGTTTGTCCGCATAGCAACATATAATCCCCGGTGGTGTTCAAGAGTCTTAGAGTTTCGGTGCTTCTAGTCTGTCTCGCGCTGTTGGGGTTGGCGGCGCTACCGGCCTACCCGAAGACGGAGACGGCTTCGGCGAAGTTAAGTCCGGTGGAGATCGAGAACGCCCGGAAGCTACTCGGCGAGAGCCCGACGGGTGAACGGCCGGATCCTTCCCAGCGGGCTAGCTTGCAAGACAGGGGCAACGCGACCGGCGGGACTATGACGCTCACGGTACCGAAGCTCGGCCTGGAGGACATCCCGGTGCCGACCGCCGACAGCCAGGTGGCCCTGGACCGGGAGGGGATAATCCGCCTCGAGGAGAGCGGCGTGCCCTGGGAGGAGGGCTCGAACACCTTCCTCGTCGGGCACGCCCTGGGCTTCCTCTGGACGAGGACCCCTTACGTCTTCTACGAGCTAAACAAGCTGAAGCCGGGGGACGAGATCATCGCCAAAGACCAGGCGGCCAACGAATATCGCTTCGAGGTCTACGATCGCGTGACCGTCAAGCCCGAAGACTACTGGGTCACCCACCCCCTCCCCGGCAAGACCACCATCTCCCTGCAGACCTGCACCCCCATCCCGACCTTCGAAAACCGCCTCATAATACGCGGAGAATTGGTCAGCTAAGGAGTTCGACGCACGGCGGTCCGGCTTCTATGCGGCGGCGTAGGTCTTCGGGCTCGTTCGGAGGTAACCAGGGTGATTCGATCCACCACGTCGCTCCCGCCTCTGCGAAGGGCCGCACCATCGAGGCGGCCCGCCCGGGATCGTCCCCCGGCGTCTGACCCTCCCACACGACGTCGAATGGGGTATCCGAAGAGCGGTTCTCCTCCGCGTACGCCTTCATGGTCCGGATGTCCTCGGGCGCAACCTCCCCGCGGGTTGTGTAGGCTAGCAATCCATCGTAGCGCAGCGCGCGGTTCATGGACCTCTTGCTCGGCCAGGCACCTACCACCCAGATCGGGATGCGCGGCGACTGGATCGGGGGCGGCAGGAAGGTCATCTCTTCCAACCGGTAGTGCTCGCCTTCGTAGCCGAAAGGCTCGCCGCTCCACAACCCGGTCAGGATCTCCAGACTCTCGTCCAGCAGCTGCGCGCGGACCTTGTGGTCCGTCGGCTCCCCCGACCACCGGAGAGGTGGTCCAGCGTTACGGTCTCGCGGGCGAGTTTCCACGGCCGGCGACGGGCCGGTGGCGTCAGAATAGCACCCAGGCGGACGCGTTCGGTCCGCATTGCTATTGCCGACATCACCACCCACGGGTCGTAGATCTCCATCCCTTCACCTATACAGATGGCGTCAAAGTAAAAGACGCCATCCCAGCCCGCGTCCTCCGCCTCGCGCGCGAGCCCCGCGACGATGCGCGGATCTCCTTTCGGAACGATAAACCCGTAACGCACACCGGCCTCCTCTCCTTCGGTCCCGAAGGAGAGTGTACGCGGAAAAGGGTAGCTTCCCACCGGAGAAAAGGTGCCCGGAGGCGCAAAAGCAGGCTTAGCTACTTACGAAGCAGGTGGCGCTCGATGATATCGTGCGCGGCGTTGATCTCCGCGGTCAGCCTCTCGGCGCGCACCCTCTGTTCGGGTTCCGCGAACCGGTCCGGATGGTACCGCTTGACGAGCTCGCGACGCTTTCTGTTGGCCTCATCCAGGGAGCTGCCCGCGCCCAGACCCAGCCTGTTATAGGCGGCGAGCACGTGCGGCGGGTACTGTCTCGGCGTGTAACGCGGCGAGGAGGCGGTCCACCGCGCCTCCGACCAACGCTCCCGGGCCCGACCGGCGGAGGCCTGGTTCTCCTCTTCGGAGGCGCGTTCTTCGGTGGCGGAGCGCCACTCCTCGGCGGCGCCGCGCCAGGCGGCTCCCAGGGCGTCTTTAAGGGTCTCGCCGCGCTCGCGGCCGACGCGGACGGTCGCTCTGAGACGATCGTCGTTTATGTTCAAGACGAAGCCCCGGGCGAGGCGCCCCAGGCGGCGCGGGATGCTCAACGTTCGTCGGTCGGGCCGTAGCGGTCGCGGTACGGAGAGGGGTTTTCGGAGGTAGTGACGTCGTTCGCGGGACTATCCGCACCGCCGATCAGGTCGGGACGGCGCATAACCTGGGTTTCGTCCTCGTCGAAGGGTTCGAAGACACGCGTCTCGTCCACTGCCGGCGAATCTTCCGCCGCGCCGGCAGCCTCCTCCTTTTCTTCCGGCTCTGGGAAGCCGAAGAAATCTCGCACCCGCTTTATGCCCTCGATCCCCGCCGCGGCTCGGGAGAGCATATCCTCCTCCTGGGCGATGCCGGCGTCGCGGTCCTCCCGGGCCTTCCTTATCTCCTCTTCCAGCGAGCGCACGACCTCTTCGGTTCCCCGTCGGATCTCCTCCTGCCGGTCCCGGGCGAGGTCCATCTCGGAGTTGAGCTTCGACTCCCGCACACGGGTGGACCTTTCGAGGTCTTCGACCTTGATACCGGCGGCCGTCAGCGTCCCGCGCACGATGCGGAGCGCGCTCTCCCGGGGAACGTCCGGCGGCAGATCGTCGATGACCTCGGCGGCCCGTTCGACGGTGAAGCCCTGCGGCCGCTGCTCCACTTCGTCGGGCTCTTCCCTACCTCCGGACCTCCTCGTCCCGACCTCCTCGGCCGAGAACACCCTGGTGTCGTCCTCGTTCGCGTCTCCGCCGAGTATCGCGACCCGCTGCTTGAGCCCGACGAGCCTGGACTCGGGAGAGATCGCGGCGGGACTCGCGTCGAGGGCGAGCAACTCGCCGCGCAGGTTGCCGAGCAGGCTCTCGATGCCTTCGAGCTGGGCGTTGATCAGGCCTATCGCCCGCGGTATCTCGTCGTGTACGGCTAACTCCCCTCGTCGCCCCTCGAGCGCCGCCCCGAACGAGGACCTGAGAGCCGAGTCTTCCTCGAGCTTCGAGACCTCCCTCTCCAGATCCCGGATGCGCCGCACGATCGCCCGTCGGTCTACGCTATCTAAATGCCGCCTCAAGGCCGACCGGCGACGCGCCAGCTGGGCCGACGCCTCGACCTCGTCCACGACGGTGTAGAGGTCCTCCAGAAGGAGCGGCCCATACTCCTCGGGCAAGAGCTCCCAACTCTCCAGAAACCCGTCCTGCAGCGTTATGATCCGCTTCATCTGGGGCGCGGCGATACTATCCGTCCGCGCCACCCGCCCGAGCTCCGCGGCGTTCGCCCGCGCCCGGCGCCGCAGCTCCTTGCGCACGTTCCGTCGCCGGTCCAGAAGCCGCCGCCCCGAAACAACCGCGCCTATCCCGAACAGTACAGCGAGAGGAGCGGGCCCATCGACGGCAGCTAGCGTACCGAGCCCCGCCATCGAGGCGAAGGGCACAAAGCGCAGGAGGCTTCCGTAGACGCCGCGCGAACTCCTCCCCTTGCTCCTGCGGGCGACCGACCGGCTCACGAGCCGCCTTCGCCGCGATCGGCCCTGCGCTCGTCGAGCCGTTGGACGTTTTGATCTTCAGTCTCTTGTACATCGGTCTCTTGTACAGTCTCCTCGCCCGGTTCGAGTGAAGTGGAGGATCGGAGGCCCATCTGCAGCTCCATCATCTCCAGCTCGCGCTCGGCGTCGAGGCGCTTGACGTCCGTCTCGACCGCGGCGATCTGACGCTCCGTCTCGCTCGTACCGAGCTCGCCGACGGCCTGGGCCTCGTACGAGGTCTGCCGTATAGCCTGCCGCGCCTTCTCGAGGTCGCGGGAGGAATCCGTCAGCGAGATGCTCGCGCGCGCCTCGTTGGCCGCGCGCAGGGCCTTCGAGCGTTGGTGCTCCTCCATGAGGGCCGCTCGTTCGCGCACGAGGTCGTTGTAGCGGCGCTCCTGCTCCCGGAATGCCCGCTGCAGCTCCTCGGAGTTGCGCCGGGCCTCGTCGAGGCGACCTTCGATCTCCTGCAGGCCAACTTGCGCCTCTTGTTTCTGCTGGACGACCTGTATGGCCGCCTCCCGCTGCCCCCGGGCGGCGAGCTCCCGCGCCTGCCTCTCCCTGGCGATGACCGTCTTCTGCTTCTCGGCGGCGTCGTTCGTCAGCATTTTTTCGTAGGCCATCGTGCGTGCCGCCGCTACCTGCAGCTTCTTGAGGTTGTCGAGCTCATCCTGGACGGCGTTCTCGAGGAGTATCTCCGGGTTGCGCTGCTCGACCCCGGAGAGGAACCTGCCAAAGAACCCCCGGACCGTCCTCGTAAACCTTCCCATATCTAACCGCTACCCCCAGAGGGTTCGTAGGTCCCGTCTTTTCGCCGGAGATTATAACATCGGTCGAAACCGCCTCGGCCTTCTGAGTATCCTACGATGAACCCCGGCGATGGGTTTCACGAACGCCTTAACGGACTCCTGGCGTAACTCCTAACGGGCGGCCCCCATAGAAGATCCGGTCCCGGGTATGCCCCGGCCGGCGAGGACGATGGCGCTGGGGCTTTCGATCTCGAAGGCCGCCTCGAGCGCCCTCCCCGCAGCGACCAGAAGGTCGTTCGCCGAGCGGGCGTCGCGCGGGTAGATGGCTCCACCCGCCCGCGTCTCCTCCGCCCCGAGGGAGCTCGCCGTCGCCAGGGCCCGCCGGGCCGCGCTCTCGAGCGTCTGGTCGTCCACCCCGCCAAGGACCACCCCAAAGACCGCGCCCTCGCCGAGCATGATGGGTTCCCCGATCCTGGCCCGCACCCGTTGCATGAGGAGGTTCAGGTCCTCTACCCGACGCCCCGGGTCCACGAGGATGACCCCGACCTGCACCCCGCGCCGCGCCTCGAGCTCTCCCGAGACCCTCCCCAAAAGGAGCTCCGAACCGTCCTCGTCCGGGGCGTAACCCTCCTCGCCGCCGGCCGCCACGCTCCTCCCGCCCGCCGCGAACGCGAAGACGCCCATCAGCAAAAAGGCCGCGAGCCTGAAGAAGACCAGTGCCGGTCTGTCGGTGTTCTCGACGCCCTCCAGCGTGTCCGGAAGCATTGCCAGAAAGTAGCTCACCAACGCAGCACCTTGCGCGAGGAGGCCCACCCGGCGCGACCCGTGCAGCGCCGGAGCGAGGATCAGCGGGAAAAAGAGCACGTACAGCTCGCTCGAGACGCCGCCCGTAAAGAACGCCGCCGCCGCCAGAAAGACCGCGTAAAGTACGTAGAAGACCGCGCAGAACCCCTCGCCGAACTGGCGCGTCGGGAGCAAGAGGAGGGCGACCGCCTCCGTAAAGATCACCGAAAATATCAGGTAGAGCGGCACGTAGGAGACGGGCGGTCTGTACGACTCCCCATGCACGAGCAGGAGCGCCGCGACCACGAGTCCCAGGTACAGGAGCGACAGCCCCTTCAGGACCCGGGCGTTCCTCCCCCGGCTGGTTCCACCATTCACGTCCGGCTATCATACGCATACGCAAAGGCTCTCGCCACCCGGAGGTTCCGATCTTGGAGAATCCCTTTTTAGGAGACCCGTTCAGGGATGAAGACGCGGACGTAGAAGACGTCGAAGACGCCAGCGACCAGAACCCGTACACGATCATGGAGGGCTACGAGCTGGAGGACGCCTCGGGCACGGATATCGGCGAGATCGAGGAGACGGTCTACGACGCGGTTGGCGACGTCCTGAAATACGTGGTCGTCAACGGGCACACCGTCCCGGCCGACAGGATCGAGGTGGACCCCGGAGAAAAACGCGTCCGCGTGCCGTACGACAGAGAAACCATAGGGTCCGCCCCCGCCCTCGAAGACCTCTCCGGCGAGTTCGACCGGAGGCTGCGCGCTCACTACGAGGAGCCCGGCTAGAGAAGGCTCGAAAAGCGCGTTCGGCGGCCCCTCATTCGTCTCGTTTCGCACCTCGAAAGCCCCGAAAACCCCGGGGCCTTCGAGCCGATCCGTCCGATTATCCGCCGGGCTGGTCTCGGGTAGCTTCGGGGTTCTCCGCGACCCGTCGGGAGACGGCTTCTTGGGCGCGCTCGAGCAGGTCCTCAGCCGTGTCGCCCCGCCTGTAGGGGGCGACCCCGACGGTGGCCTTCGGGACCGCCTCGCGCAGTCTCTCCTCGACCACCCGGGCGTCGGCGGTCCTGGTGTTGGGCAGGACGACGAGTAGCTCTTCGGCGGCGGGCTGGGCGACGAGATCCGCGGCGCGCAGGGCGTCGAGCGCCCGGCGGATATCCTCCTCTTGCCAGCCACCCTCTACGATCAGGGCCAGCGCGGCGAGAGGCAGGTCGAACTCGGCGGAGACGGAGACCTCCTCCTGCAGCGCCTTCTCGAACGCCTCGAGCGTCTGTAGCTCTTTTTTCGGCCTCTTTTTGCCCACGAAACCAGTATACGGTGGCGGTCCCTCTCCGGGAAAGCTCCTCCTTTAGAGGCTTCCCGGACACGCGTATAATCGCCTCGTGGTCCAGGAGACAAACATCAGGGGTAGGATCGAGGATCTGCGCGAGCTGGTCCGGTACCACAACCGCCGCTACTACGTCGAGGACGCCCCGGAGATCGGCGACGCCGAGTACGACGCCCTCTACAAGGAGCTCGAAGCCCTCGAAGCCGAACACCCCGAGCTCGTAACCCTCGACTCTCCGACGCAGAGGGTGGGCGGCGAACCGCTGGAAGGGTTCACGCAGGTCCGCCACGCCGTGCCGATGCTCTCTCTGGCGAACGCCCGCAAGCTCGAAGACCTCCGCGAGTGGGACGCTCGCGTCCGCCGTCTCCTCGGCGAGGACGAGGAACCCCGCTACGCCACCGAGCTCAAAATAGACGGCCTCGCGGTCTCCTTGCGCTATGAGAACGGGCTCTTCGTGCGCGGCGCCACGCGGGGCAACGGCACCGTCGGCGAGGACGTCACGGCCAACCTGAGAACCGTCCGATCCATCCCCGAGAAGCTCTCGGACGACCCGCCGGAGGTTCTGGAGGCGCGAGGCGAGGTCTACATACCGCTGGACAGGTTCGAGGAGTTCAACAGACGGCAGGAGGCCGAGGGAAAGCTGCCGTTCGCCAACCCGCGCAACCTGGCGGCCGGCTCTATCCGGCAGCTGGATCCCAGGATCGCCGCGTCGAGACCTCTGACCATATTCTGCTACGGGGTCGGGGAGGGCGGCGAACGGTACGAGAGCCACTCGACGGCGCTCGAAGCCCTGAAGAGCTACGGCCTGCGGGTCAGCCCTTACAAGATTCACGAAGACATCGAGTCGGTCGTCGAAGAGTGCGCGTACTGGACGCGCGAGCGGGGGTCTCTCGGGTACCAGATCGACGGGGTCGTCGTGAAGGTCGATTCCCGGGAGCAGCAGCGCGCCCTCGGATCGGTGGCGAAGGCGCCGCACAACGAAGACTACATAAAAGAGAAGGGCATCCTCATCGGCGACGTGGTCGTGGTCGAGCGAGCGGGAGATGTGATCCCGCAGGTAGTCCGTCCGATCCCCGAGGAACGCACCGGCGGAGAGCGCCCCTTCGAGATGCCGAAGAACTGCCCGGTCTGCGGGGAGCCCGTCACCCGCTCCGAGGGTGAGGCAGTGACCCGCTGCGTGAACGCCAGCTGCCCCGCCCAGGCCCTGGAGCACATCATCCACTGGTCCTCGAAGGCCGCGATGGACATAGAGGGCCTGGGCGAGAAGGTGGCCACCAGACTCTTCGATCTCGGCCTCATAAAGGACGTGGCGGAGATCTACGACCTGCGCCCGGAGCAGCTCGAACCCCTGGAGGGCTTCGGCGAGAAGAGCACCGAGAACCTCGTCCATGCCATAGAGAGGAGCAAGGAACATCCCTTCTCGCGCGTCCTATACGCCCTGGGTATCCGGCACGTCGGGAGCGTCACGGCCGATCTCATCGCCGCGAGGTTTAGCGGCGAGGACCTGCTCCACGGGGTGAGCGTGGAGCAGCTCGTCGAGATCGAAGGCATCGGCAACGTCGTAGCACGCGCCGTCGTGGACTACTTCGCCCTGGAGGACAACCGGGACCTGGTGAGGCGCCTGATGGCGGCTGGCCTGCACTTCGAGCGAGAGGCGACCGGTCCCTCCGAAGGCCCGTTCGTAGGCAAGAGAGTAGTCATCACGGGAACTTTGAGCCGGCCGCGCAGCTACTTCGTCGAGAGGCTGGAAGAGGCCGGCGGCACGTTCACCTCCTCCGTCAGCAAGAACACCGACTACGTGCTAGCCGGCGAAGAGGCCGGCTCCAAGCTCGAGAGAGCCAACGCCCTCGGCGTCCCCGTCCTGGACGAGGCGGCCTTCGAAGTGCTGCTCTCCTGAACGAGGACGCCGCCTCCCCTTCGCGATGCCTCCTCTCTGATGCGCTCAGAGGAGAAGGAGTTGGTTCATACTTCTGGTCGGAGGGAATCCTCCTTTCGGAGGATGCGGAAACCGAGCCGCATTGAGAGGATTCTCCTCGCGTGAGTTAGCATTGTCGAGTAAACGAGTGGAGAAACAAGGAGGAACGCAATGAGACGAGCGGTTCTGACGGTAGTTTGGGGACTCATGATGGTCTTCGTCGTGGCCGGGGTAGCCTTCGCCGGCAGCTTCTATGGTACCGCCGAAAACGAATTTCTTTACGGCACCAGCGAGAACGATTTCTTATCCGCCGGACCCGGCGACGACGAGATCTACGGCTACGAGGGCGACGACGTCATCTATGCCGCCGACGGTACCTACTCGAGCAGTACCGACACGATCTACTGCGGTGAAGGAAGCGACTTCGTCGTGATCGACAGCAACGACCTGGTGTCGAGCGACTGCGAGGTCTACGAGTTCGACCTGGCGATTTATTAGGCAACCTGAGCGAACAACCCGGAGTTCCGGGCACCAGTAAGCAAAGCTCTCCGAGAGGAGCGGGGGTAAAGATCCTCCGCTCCTCTCTCATCCATAAACGCTCGATGCTACGCGACGGTCTACCAGTCCGGGACGACGAGGGCTACCTTCACGCCCTGCGGCGACTCGCCCTCCGTCAGACCCCGTGGAAGACGGTGACCCCATGGCCCTCCTCGGCCGGTAGCCGCAGAACGCGCGAGTCGACGAAGCCGCGCACATCCCTATCCCTCGCCGGTCAGTACCGCCACCTCGCGGGGGGTGAGGGGTTCGCGGTGCGGGGTCCCGAGCGTGACGCGCCGGACGAACCCCGCGCCTTCGAGGCGGGGTCGATAGGTGGGGAAGGTCAGGAGCGCGTAGCGCCCGGGGCCGCGCCCCCTGCGGGAGGGGCGGTGTTCGATCCAAAGTACGGGACGCGGCAGGTCCGGGAGGCCGGAGGCGAAGCGGTCTCGGACCACCTCGGCGGCCAAACGCTCTACCATCCCGACGCCCCAGTCCTCGGGCAGTTCGCTGCACAGGACCACAGGGGCGTCGCCCTCGGCCTCGCCCGGGTAGATACGTATCCTGCACCACCCGACCCCGTAGCGGTAGCTGCCGCCCTGGTGAATGTAGTCGTACGTGGGCTCCACCCAGCCCCTCCTCGCGCGACCCCTACAGCCCTCTGAACTACTCGTTGTCTGGGGTGAGGCCCTCCCCGGGACGACTGACGACCCGGTCGATCAAGCCATACTCGACGGCGTCCTCGGCGCCGAGCATGTAGTCGCGGTCGGTGTCCCGCTCGATCTTTTCTACAGACTGACCGGTCATCTCCGCGAGAAGCTCGTTCATCTTCTGCTTGGTCCTCATGAGCTCCCTGGCGTGTATCTCGACGTCCGAGACCTGACCTGCCAGACCCCCACTCGGCTGGTGCAGCAGTACCCGGGTGTTCGGCAGCGCGTTGCGCTTGCCCTTCGTCCCGGCCGCCAGCAGGAAGGCGCCCATCGACGCCGCCATACCCAAAGCCGTCGTCGCCACGTCGCACCTGATGAACCGCATCGTGTCGTAGATGGCCAGGCCTGCCGTAACGCTCCCGCCCGGGGAGTTTATGTAAATGTTGACGTCCTGCTCGGGATCCTCACTCTCGAGGTGCAAGAGCTGCGCCATGACGATGTTCGCGATCTGGTCGTCAACCGGCATGCCCAGGAATATGATCCTGTCAGCCAAAAGCCGCGAGTATATGTCCATGGTCCGCTCTCCGCGCGGACTCTGCTCCGTCACGTAAGGGATGACCAGCCGCGGGTCGTACTCCATCACCAAAACCTCCTACTGCTCGACCACCAACACGCTATACTCTACCAGAGTAGCATTACTGCAGTGTTTCTGCAAGTTTTATGAGGTTTTAGGAGGTGAGAAGCGTGGATCTTCCGCACTTGCGGGGTTTGCGGCAACGAGCGGTCTTGAGCCAGGAGCAGCTGGCGGAGAGGAGCGGGGTGGCTCGCGACACCATTTCGAAGCTGGAGACGGGCCGGCGCAAGGCGTATCCGACGACCATCCGCAAGCTCGCCGCCGGCCTCGAGGTGGAGCCGGGGCTGCTGTTCGGCGGTGTCGAGTACCACGACGCCGAGCCGCCCATGGAGGGCTCTTCCGAGAAGCCGGAGAGTGAGAAGAAGATAGGGTTCTGACTACGCCCCGTCGGGTGTCTGGCTTTGCAGAGCAGCGGTCGGTGATTCGGGGATGTCTCGATGTCAAAACGCGGGCCTGACTCGAAAATCATACTTTCGGCGATCTTAATCATACTTTCGGAGGACGCGCTCCCCGCCCAGATCCGGGAGAATCTAACCGGAGCCGCATAAGCGGGCGGAGAAGGAGCGAGGGAAGAGATGAGGCGAACAGTACCTGCGAGGAGCTTTGCAGCTTCCGTGCCGGCCCGGCAGGAGAAGAGCCTGCCACGAAGGCGGCGCCGGCGGAACCCGCGGCTCCTACCGGCCGCGTCGCGCCTCGGTATGCGGGGGCAAAACCCGGTACGCTCTCCGTGGTTACCGGCATGGTTCGACCAACAACATCCAGCGCTTCACCGGAAACGCACGGCTCGTGCTACGCTGCGGGTCTTTTGCCAGGATATATTTACGGGGTGGCTCCAGCGTAGGGCTTTGTGTATCGGTTGTGGGGAGGAATAAGAGATGGGAAGCCGCTGGAGAGTTCCTGGTGGGGTACGCCTCCGAAGAGGCATTGCGGGCGGCCCCGCCGGAGAACGTGATCGAGACCTTCGACGGGATCCTCGCGCAGCATCTCGCCTTCGAGGAGATAAAGAACATCCCCGACCCGGCCGAACGGCTCGCCGCCGAGGAGGCCAAGAGGCAGGAACTAGCGGCCCGCCCCGGCGTGGCTTACGCCGAGTACAACTGCGTAGCCACCACTCAGGCTGCGTCGGCAGAAGGGGTGTCCGACTTGCCGGCGCCGGCCAGCTGCGGCGATTGCGGCAGATACGTAGTCGATCGGGCGAAGAAGATCATAGCCGACGGGTTCGGCGACGCCGAGGGCAAGGACGCCTTCGACGCGGCCCTCGAAGCCGCCCAATCCGCCGGCGTCGACGACGAGAACGTGGCCTTCGCCTCCGAGATCGAGCTCGACGACGAAGCCAGCGCCGACGGCGGTTCCGACGACAATTCCGAGAGCAGCTCCGCCGACGAGGGTGAGGACGCGGACGGTAGCGCCAGCGACGACGCCGAGGCCGGAGGATCAGGGTCCGGGGAAGCCGGAAGAGAGGCCGAGTCTGGGGGAGCCGGAGGGAAGGCCGCGGACGACGAGTCCGGCGCCGGAGAGGAAGTCGACGACGAGGAATCCTCTTCCGGAGATACCGAAGACGAGACCGAAGGGGAAGACAGCGCTACCGTCGCGGAGCCCGTCGCCGGGAAGAACGCGGCCGCGACAACGAGCGAGCCCCGCGAGGCGGGCGGCACCGGCGACAAGGTCATGGCCCTGGGCGTGGGCGCTCTTCTCCTCGTGGCCGGCGTCTACGTGGCCCGCAGGACCTTCTGGAGCTAGCTCCCGGGGCTCTTATCCGAGAGGTGCCTGGAACTTCAAGGTTCCAGGCGGATGATGCCGCGTTTGAGGGCGGCGGTCACGGCGGCGGTACGGTCGGTGACGCCGAGCTTGTCGAAGATGTGGAGCATGTGGCTCTTGACGGTCGTCTCGCTAACCCAGAGCTGTTTGGCGATCTCCTTGTTGCTCGTGCCGCGCGCCACGAGTTCGAGCACCTCGATCTCCCTTGTACTCAACCCCTCCTCGTCGGAGCCCCGCATCCGCTGCATGAGGCGGGTGGCCACGCCGGGGTCCAGGGGAGATTTGCCCTCCGCCACCATCCGGATGGCCCCGAAGAGCTCCTCGCGCGGGGTGTCTTTCAACAGGTAGCCGGTAGCTCCCGTCTCGATGGCTCGTAAGATATCCGCGTCGCTCTCGTAGGTGGTCAGGACCAGTATGTTTACGTCCGGGTAATCAGCCTTTATGTGTCCTATCGCCGTAACGCCGTCCATCTCCGGCATCCTGAGGTCCATCAAGACGACATCGGGTTTCAGCTCGCCGGTCAGCGCGATGGCCTCCTTACCGTTCTCTGCCTCCCCGATCACCTCAAAACCGGGCTCGCCGTTGATCATGCCGCTCAGGCCAGCCCGCACCACCGGATGGTCGTCGGAGATCAGGATACGTATGCTTCCGTTCATAGAAGATCCGGGCAGAAGATCGCTCCTTTTGAGGAGCGGATCAAGATGCCCTGCTCACCACCTTTCTCTGGTACGTCTCGCACGGGACGCTCCCCAGCGAGTAGCAACCTGCCTTGCGAAACCTCGTCGAAAACTCTTCTAGACAAAAGACCGAAG
>JAIVIG010000110.1 GCA_020200675.1 Actinomycetota bacterium | reverse complement strand
CTCTGAATCGATCGCGTGGTAGTCGTCGAGGACCACGGTGACCTCTCCCGGGAGATCGACGAGCTCGTTGATGAAGGCACCCAGCACCGCCTCCATCCGCGGCGGCTCGGGCGAGCGAAGCGCGGCTAGGACGCCCTCGCCGAACCCCTCCTCGCCGGTCTTCCTGAGCGCGGCGATGAGGTAAGAGAGGAACCGGACAGGGTCGTTGTCTCCTTCGTCCAGTGACACCCAGGAGACAGAGCGTCCGCCGCACGCCTGGCCTCTGGTCCACTCGTTCAAGAGGGTGGTCTTGCCGAAGCCCGCGGGGGCGGAGAGGAGCGTCAGCCTGCGCCCCGGGTCCCGCTCCAGCTTATCGGTCAATCGCGGTCGCGCGACCAGCCTCGGACGCGCCCGGGAGGGGTGCAGTTTGGTCGATACGAGCGGGTCCAACGCGCGGGCTACCTCACCTTCCCATTACCGACGCTGTGGCCTACTATGATGGCATCCATGTTAATAGCTTCACCCGCCTCTTGAAACCCTCAGGTACTGCTCGTGCTCCCAGGAATCTATCTCTCCACGGGACATTGTTTCTGCCAGAGCGATTTTCACCCGGTTGGGGTAGAGGCGTTCCAGCCCCCGCATCTGAGGTTGCGCACGAAGCGGGAAAAGTTGCACAGTCACGAACGGGTCGTAGAACGAGGCAGGGTATTGGGCTTGGACGTCCGGAGTGATCGCCACGTGATCGGAGATCATCAGGAATTGGTACCCTAGCGCCTCGACGAGTTGGCCCCTGAGCCGAAGTTGATCAGCTTGACCCCGATCTTCATCTTGCGCCCTCCTCACGGCGCGAAGCCGATTCGCGCCTCGGTTCGTTTACGCTTGGACCGGCGCATCTCCCTTCATCCGGTGCTACCCTCGAAGACGCGTTCGGCCTCTTCCTCAAGTATAGGTCCCACGACCTCAGTGGGCCTCGTCCCGGCGGCCAGCACCTCGCGGCAGGAGAGGCGTAGCACCGGTCTCGTCCCGGAGTCGCGAGAGAGCTCGCGGATGCGTCCGGCGCTTGCCCCGTACACCACCCGCCCCACGCCGCTCCAGAAGATCGTCCCGGCGCACATCGCGCACGGCTCGCCGCTCGCGTAAAGCGTGGAGACGGCGAGTGTTTCGGCATCGTGGAGCCGGCAGACCTCGCGCAGCAGGTTGGTCTCGGCGTGCCCGGTCACGTCACGCTCGGTCGTCTGGGTGTTCTCGCCCTCGGCCAGCACCTGCCCGTCTTCGCCCACGAGGACGGCGCCGAAGGGCCGGTCGCCGCGTTCGCGCGCCCGGAACGCCAGGTCTATCGCACGCCGAAGGTGGCCGGTGTCTTGCTCGTGAGAGGGTGTCATGTTCCGGTATCCTTTCTTCTGCTTCTCTCCTCAGCATCTTCGGCCGGCTACAAATCGGTTATGACGTTGATCACAACTGCGATCAGGACAGTGTTGTAGGCGAACGAGAGGATGGTGTGCCCGAGGACCACCCTGCGACTGGTCCTGCTGGTCACCTTCACGTCGGAGGTGGCGAAGCTCGTGCCGATGGTAAAGGAGAAGTAGGCAAAATCGAGCTTTCTTGGTTCCTTATCGCCGGGAAACTCCAGACCGCCGGAGCGTTCCTCGTCCTTGTAGTACATGGAGGCGTAGTAGAGCGCATAGGCGGTGTTCAGAACTGCCCAGGCAGCGACCACACCCAGGGCGTTCAAGGCGGTCAGCGGCGCGCCCGCCAGGCTACCGTCGCGTACCTGAGGGAGAAGGACGACCGCGGCCACAAGGCCCATCTGGCTCACGATGGCGATGAAGAGCAAGCTGCCCGTGCGCCCGACCAGGAAAAGCGCCATTGCCATGCTCAGGAGCCATCCTCCCTTCGCTCTGCGTTGGACGCGAGCCCATTGTCGGGTCTGTCTGGGTGAGGAACGGAAAATCAAAGACCAGGTCAGCGCGAGATAGGTGAGGGCCCAGACGTCCCAGTACACCGCCACGTAGACTTCGACGCCCGTCCCTGCTGGCAACGCGAGTGCGCTGGCCGCGGCCGTCAGGACTGCCGTCAGAGTACGCTCGATCTCGCCCAGCGGACTGATCCGGCGCGCGAACCGGGACAGCCTTTGCACCGGGAGAGCGCGACCGGGCTGCTCCGTCCGTCTCTTCGGCGCTTCGCGTCGTTCCTCCTCCACGGCGATTCTCGTCGGGACGTTCATGCCTCCCCGGAGACCACCTTGAGGTTGAGCATCATGCCCCCTTTCTCGTGCTCGAGTATGTGGCAGTGGAACATGTAGAGTTGCTCACCCTCGAAGCCGTGGGATAAATCCACGGCCGCCTTCATGGTCTCTCCCGGCCAGATTAGCACGGTGTCCTTGAAGCCCAGGTCGGACACCGTTCTACCGTCGTCGTCCACCGCGAGGCACGACACCTGCTCCGGGCTGCCCGTCCTTTCGAGGACTAGGAACCGGAAGCCGTGGAGGTGCATGGGGTGGGGCATGCTGCGCTCGTCATTGCGGACCTCCCAGATCTCCTTCGCGCCTCTTTGCGCCACGATGGGGTATTCGCCCATCTCGTGGCTCAGGCCGTTGATGAGCCACCTATTGGTTTCTCCCTCGGCCGCCATGGAGAGCGTTACGGTGCGGGTGGCCGCTTCGGCGAAGTCCTGCCGCGAAGATTCGGAGAGAGTTTCGGGCACGCGCCTCGCGTAGTCCACCCGTTCGCTCACCACTAGCCTCAACAGGTAAAATTCGTGCCCGTCGGAGAGCCGGGCGGGGCCCATGTGGTGATGGTGGCCCATGTCCATGTGCCCGGCCATCTCGTGCTCGCGGTGCATCGGATCGAAGGGAAGGCTCCTCAGTACGACCTCCTCCCCCGGCTCGAAGCCCGTCAGGTCCACGAGCACGTCCACCCTTTCTGCGGGCGAGAGGAAGACCTCCCTCGCCGCGCGTGGCCGGTCGAGGAGGCCGCCATCAGTGGCGATGACGTGGTAGAGAAGCAGTTCGTCTTCGCCCGTCCTGGAGAAGGCCAGCCGAAGGTTGCGGGCGTTGGAGCCGTTGAGCAACCTGAAGCGGTAGATCCTGGTTACCACCTCCAGGTAGGGGTTGGGCGTCAGGTTCGTCAGGATGACGTTCCCCTCGTAGCCCATCTCTTCGTCCATCGGCCCCGGCGCGTAGACGAAGTTCCCGCTCTCATCAAACATCTTGTCCTGGATAAGCAGGGGTATGTCTGTCTCGCCCAGCTTGAGGTCCAGCGCCTCCCCAAGCCTCCGTTCTTCCTCGTCCTCGACTATGAAGAAGCCGGCCAGGCCGGAGTAGGTCTGTCGGGCGCTGGTCCCGTGGGCGTGCGGGTGATACCAGTAGGTCCCGCCACGGTTGGCCACCGGATAGGCGTAGCGGTAGGTGGCATCTGGGCTCACCGGCAGCAGGGGATGGCCGTCCATCCGCCAGTCGATGTGCTGGCCGTGCCAGTGGATGGTGGTCTCCTCGTCCAACCCGTTGGCGAGTTCGGCAGAGAAGCTCGACCCGGTCCTGACCCTGATGGTCGGGTTCACGAAGGTCTTGCCGTCCCGCTCGACGCGGTAGGCGGAGACCTCGCTCCTCTTTCCCGGTAATACCTCGACGCTCTCCGTGCCGGTAGTGATGCGCAATGGGGCGTCCGAGGCATCCACGATGCCCATGATCCCGTCGTTGGCGGGCAGCCGCAGCAGGTTGTTGAAGTTGTCCAGGTTGGTGGGGCTTAGCGAGTCATAGGCCGCGGAAGAAATATTCATCAGAACCTCTCCTTTAGGTTATGTGAAGGGGATTTAGATACTCACTACGAATCCCGTCACCGCGCTGCGGAGTGCCGTCAAGCGCGAGCCTCGGGGGTTCGGGTGATCGAGGCTGCGGTCCGCGGCTACAGCATGGGCAGGACAAGGATGGCAGCTGCGCGAAGGAAGTCGAAGACAGCACACCACTCTGCGAACGATCGCGACACGACTTTGTCGGCCCGGTAGTGGGCGAAGTCCCAGGCGGCATGGCCAAACCAGCCGGCCGCCACGATGTAACGGCCGATGTCCAGGTCCACTGACACTGCCGCCAGCGCGATCGCGGTGAAGCCGACCATCCCGGCCGTCTCGACCACGAGTGCCCCACGCCGACGCAGCTGCCCACGAACGGCTCCCCAGAGCACAAACGCGAGCGCTGCGACGAGCAGCGCCACCACCGGATCGACCCAGCCCTGCAACCTCAGAGCGGCGAACGCCGCGACGGTGGCGATGGCCACGAGCCACGTGGCCTGGCGGCGTTGCAGGACGGCAGCGGCCAGATAGGCGAACGCCAGCATGGGAAGGACGCCCGCAAGGCTCTCCACGGTGCTACCCCCCGCGGTCAAGGCGGCGAGCGCGATAGCGAGCCACGTGGGCCAGCGGTGCATGATCGCGGCAGCCCAACTACGGCGCTCGGGAGCCTGATGAGCATGCGGCGAGTCGTCATCGGTGGCGGGGTCGCGGGCACGATCCGCGAAGCTCTTCTCCTCAGTCATGATCTTTGCTCCAATCCTCGGTTGGTTATTGGCAAGAAACGAAACGTCCGGCTGGCGCCCTCCGGCACCGGCTCCCAGCCTAACCTTCCGACGTCGTGGTGGGATCGCTACGCGCGCGGTGGCTGTGCGCCCCGTGCGCGGCGTAGCGGTCCCAGCGGTAGATCATCAGGACGACCATGCCGGCGATCATCGCCACGTGCGAGAGCACCGCCAGCGACTGCTCGGAGAGCCCGGGCACGTACCCCGCCACGCCCAACTCCACCGGGAGTACCAGCGCGAGCATCGGGACGAGCATCGCTACCGTCATTTCCAGGCCGTCCGACCAGGAGTGGCCCCGATGACGCATCCACGCCACCATCGGCGCGGACATGGACGCACCCATCAAGCCGTACTCGACGAACGGATTGGCGTAGCC
>JAIVIG010000374.1 GCA_020200675.1 Actinomycetota bacterium | reverse complement strand
CGTGCGGGTCCTGGTGCCGTCAACCAACGACCTGCCCTGGATCGGGGCGCTGTCCCGTGCCGGCTACCGGCAGTTTCTGGAGGCGGGTGTGCGCATCTTCGAGTACGGCGGCCCGATGATACACGCCAAGACCGTCGTGGCCGACGGCTGGTGGTCGAAGGTGGGTTCCACGAACCTGAACTTCAGCAGCCTCGCCACCAACTGGGAGGTCGACCTGGTCGCCGAGGATCGGCGCTTCGGGGCGAAGATGGAGGAGATGTTCGAAGAGGACCTCGCCCACGCGCGCGAGGTTCGTCTGACCGGGACGGGGCGACGCCCGAGGGTACGGCCGGATCGCCCTATCGAGACCGCGGATCGCCGGGCGCGCCGCGGCGTCGTCGGTAGCGGATCCGGGGGGTCGGCCGTCGCCACCAGGGTGGGTAGCGTGGCCCTCCAGAACAGTAGCGCCCCGATCAACACCCACGAGCACGCCCTCGCCGCGGCGGCCAGCGCTGCCCTGCTGGGAACCTCCCTTCTGGCCGCTCGCTTCCCGCGGCTCGTCGCCTGGCCGCTGGCGGCTACGGGCGGCTTGCTGGGTGGCATAGGGGTACTGCGCGCCGCCCGCTCGGCGCTCTCCGACCGCGTACCGGAACCCCCCGAACCGGACTATCCGGAATCCGGCGAAGAACGATAGGCTAGCGCCTGTCGGAGAGCGCCGAGCCTCCGGCGCTGCTGCTACGGGAGCGAGCCACGCTAAGCGGGTCGAGAGCAAAGCCAGAAGAAAACCTTCGGGGAGCGATGGTCTTCTCCGCGCATTAACCCTTCGTGCGCGTACCCTATACTAAGCTTGGGAACGGATAGAGGCTGGCGAGAAGGAAGGTTTTATGGAAAACAGGATAGAGTACTTCGAGCGGATGCTGGCGGATAACCCGGACAACCCGACGGGGCTTCTGGCCCTGGCGAACGAGTACAACAAGGTAGATCGCTACGAGGACGAGGCGGCGGTGCTGGAGCGCTACGTCGCGGCCGTGGGGGGCGACGACGAGGGCAACGCGTATCTGCGTCTGGGCGAGGCCCTGCAGAAGATCGGACGCGTAGACGAGGCCCGCGCCGCCTACGAGATGGGGATAAGCCAGGCCGAAAAGTTCGGACACAGCGGCATGGCCGAGGATCTGCGCCTCGCCCTGATCGAGCTGGGAGAGCGCTAGGGTACGAGTTACCCGCGCGAAGATTCGGGTAAGACCGAGGACTAAGAGATGCGTTATATTTATAGGAAGTAACAGGATGTCTCACCACTTCACCAAAAACCACGGGCACGACCGGAACCAGGCGGGAGACCGGTCGCGGCCGTGCGCGGCACGAAGCGCGTTGCCATCCGTTCTAATGAATATCCATCCGGGGGTGTTGATACTTTGGAGAATATAACCGAGAGTCAGTTCTACGGCCCGAACCTCGGGTACGTACTGGAACTCTACGAGAGGTACAGAGATGATCCCGGCTCCGTCGACGAACGCACGCGGAGCTTTTTCGAGAACTGGAGCCCGCCCGAACCGGGCGCCAACGGCCAGGCGACCGCCCAGGTGTCGACTGACTCCGGCATAGACGTAGATAAGGTCGTCGGGGTGGCCAAGTACATCCGCTCCATCCGGGACTTTGGCCACAGGGCGGCCCAACTGGACCCACTGGGGAGCGATCCTCCCGGGGACCCGACGCTCAGCCCCGGTTTCCATGACGTGACCGAGGAGGATCTCGAGGCTCTGCCGTCGAGCATCATCAACGCTCCGGGCACGGGTCCGATCCCGGAGCGCACGAGTTCGGCGCGGGAGGCGATAGACGAGCTCCGGCGCATCTACTGCAAGACCACCGGCTACGACTTCGGCCACATCCACAACTCCACGGAGCGGTTCTGGCTTAGGGACGCCGTGGAGGATGAGCGCTTTCACAAGGTCCTGGAAGGAGAGGGAGCCAAGAACCTCCTCAACAGCCTCACGCGGGTCGACACTCTGGAGAAGTTCCTCCACAAGACCTTCCTTGGGCAGAAGCGGTTCTCCATCGAGGGCACGGACATGACGGTACCGATGCTGAACCTGCTCGTCCGCTCCGCCGCAGATAAGGGGACCCCCGAAGCTGTCCTGGGGATGGCACACCGCGGACGGCTCAACGTGCTCGCCCATGTCCTGGACAAGCCGTACTCGACCATCTTCGGCGAGTTCCAGCAGCCGGATAGGGGAGAGAAGCCGTCGGCGTCTGATAGCCAGGGTGACGCCTGGGTCGGGGACGTGAAGTACCACCTCGGCATCCGGGGCTACCACCTCGGCGCGGAAGAGGCGGACACCGAGGTCCTCGTGAACCTGGCCCCCAACCCGAGCCACCTGGAGCACGTCAACCCGGTGGTGGAGGGCATGGCCCGGGCCGCTCAGGAGACGCGCGACGAGCCGGGCCCGCCCGGTCAGAACGAGGACGCGTCGTTGCCGATCCTCATCCACGGGGACGCGGCGTTCCCGGGCGAGGGTGTGGTGGCCGAGACTTTGAACCTCTACAAGCTGCCCGGTTACAAGACCGGCGGCACCATACACATCATCACCAACAACCAGCTCGGGTTCACCACCGAGCGGGACGACGCGCGCTCGACGCTGTACGCCAGCGACCTCGCGAAGGGGTACGAGATCCCGGTCATACACGTCAACGCCGACGATCCGGAGGCGTGCCTGGCGGCCGCGAGGTTCGCCTACGCCTACCGCGAGGAGTTCCGCAAGGACTTCGTGATCGACCTAGTCGGCTACCGCAGGTTCGGCCACAACGAGGGCGACGAGCCGGCCTACACCCAGCCGGCGATGTACGAGATCATCCGGGACCACCCTTCGGTGCGCGAGGTCTATGCCAGCGATCTCGAGGAGCGCGGCATCATCTCGGAGGGCGAAGCCGACGAGATGGTCGAGAAGATCCAGGCTCAAATGAAGGAGATCCGCGAGAACCCGGACAACGATCAGATCGACGAGGAAGACATCGCCACGGACGAGCCGCACACCCCGCTGGTCGAGGTTCCGGAGACGGCCGTCTCCGAAGAGAGGCTGACCGCGCTGAACGAGGCCCTGCTAGAACGTCCCGAGGGCTTTAACGCGAACGAGAAGCTCGAGCGGCTCTTCCAGAGGAACCGGGGCGAGCTCGAGGACATAGACTGGGCCCACGCCGAGACGCTCGCTTTCGCCTCGCTCCTCGAGGATGGCGTCCCGATCCGGCTCACGGGCCAGGACACCGAGCGGGGGACGTTCTCCCAGCGCCACTCGATCTTGCACGACGTCGAGACCGGCGAGGTTTACGTGCCGCTGCAGAACATACCGCAGGCCAAAGCCTCCTTCATCTCGCACAACAGCCCGCTCTCGGAGATCGCGGTGATGGGCTTCGAGTTCGGCTACACGCTGAACGCCCAGGAGACGCTGGTCTTGTGGGAGGCCCAGTACGGGGACTTCGCCAACGTCGGGCAGCCGATGATCGACCAGTTCATCGTCAGCGGGCAGGCCAAGTGGGGCCAGACCTCCGGGCTCATCATGCTTCTCCCGCACGGCTACGAGGGCCAGGGCCCCGAGCACTCGAGCGCTCGTCTGGAGCGATTCCTGCAACTCGCGGCGCACGAGAACATTCGCGTTGCCAACTGCACGACGGCGGCCCAGTACTTCCACCTGCTCCGCGCCCAGGCCGCGCTGAAGGAATACCAGCGGCCCTTGATAATCATGACGCCGAAGAGCCTCCTCAGGCACCCCCTGGCCGCCTCGAGGCTCGAGGAGCTCACGGAGGGCAAGTTCATGCCGGTGCTCGACGACCAGGAGGTGCACGCCGAAGGACGGGCCGAGCAGATCGAGCGGCTCATGCTGTGCTCCGGCAAGATCTACACGGAGCTGGTCGCCAGCGAGGCACGAGAGGAGGACGAGGTCACTGCCGTCGCGCGCATCGAGCTTCTGTATCCGTTCCCAGAGGAGGACCTGAAGGCGGTCCTCGAGGGGTACCCGAACCTGCAGGAGATCGTGTGGGTCCAGGAGGAGCCCCGGAACATGGGGGCGTGGACGTTCGTCGATCCGCTCCTGAGGCAGCTCGTGGACGACAAGTTGCCCGTCAGGTACGTGGGCAAGCCGGCCCGGCCGAGCCCGGCGCAGGGGTCGGCGACGTTCCACAAGAGAGAGCACGCTGTTATAGTCCGTTCTGCCTTCAAGGGCGCGGAGGAATCGGAAGAGGCGACGGAACGCGAGGTGGAACGTGCCGGTTGAGATTCACGTCCCGGAGCTCGGGGAGTCGGTCACCGAAGCGACGGTCGGCAGGTGGCTCAAGAGCGAGGGTGAAGAGGTAGCGGCGGGCGAGCCGGTCGTCGAGCTGGAGACCGACAAGGTCAACTTCGAGGTCGAGGCGGAGCAAGACGGCGTCCTGGAGAGCATCGCCAAGGGCGAGGGCGAGGACGTCGGGGTCGGCGAGGTGATCGGCACCATAGGCGAGGGTGACGGCTCCGCGCCGCAGCCGGAGGCCGCCGAGGAAGCCGAGCAGGCCGAAGACGAGGCCGCGCAGGCCGAGGCCGAAGAGGAGGAGGGCTCCGAGACGAAGGTAGCCCCCGAGGCCCAGGAGACCGAGTCCGAGCAGGCCGAGATCGACGAGAGCGACGGTCACCGGGAGGACGGAGGGGTCCGCGCCTCGCCGACGGTAAAGAGGCTCGCCCGGGAGTACGACATAAACCTCGCGCAGGTCTCCGGTTCCGGGGCCGGTGGGCGCGTGACCAAGGACGACGTGGAGCGCCAGATCCGGGAGCAGAGCCGCGGCCCGGACCAGGAAGAGAAGGCCCCCGAGCAACAGCCCGAGCGCGACGGCCAGAGCGAGGAGGCGCCCAACAGACGGCGGCGATGCTCACCACCTTTAACGAGGCAGACATGAAAGCCGTGATGGATCTGCGGAGCCGCCGCAAGGAGGAGTTTCAGGAGCGGCACGAGGGGACCAGGCTCGGCTTTATGTCCTTCTTCACCAAGGCGTCGATAGGGGCCCTCAAAGCGTTCCCCAAGGTCAACGCCGAGCTGCAGGGCAACGAGCTCGTCCTCAAGCACTACTACGACATAGGCGTGGCGGTCAACACCGAGCAGGGGCTCGTCGTCCCGGTCGTGCGCGATGCCGACAGGAAGAGCTTCGCCGAGATCGAGGGCACCATAGCGGAGCTCGGCCAGAGGGCTCGCGAGGGCCAGCTCGGCCTCGAGGAGCTGCAGGGCGGCACCTTCACCATAACCAACGGCGGCATCTTCGGTTCGCTCAACTCGACACCGATACTCAACATCCCGCAGGTGGCGATCCTGGGCCTGCACAAGATCCAGGAACGCCCCGTCGCCATAGACGGCCAGGTCGAGATACGCCCGATGATGTACCTCGCCCTCTCCTACGACCACCGCATCGTGGATGGCGCCGACGCCGTACAGTTCCTCGTGCGCATAAAGGAACTCATCGAAGACCCGGAGACCTTGCTGCTGGAAAGCTAAAGAGTCACTAGAAGGCAAGAATGGGAGAGGCCCTTCGCGGGGTCTCTCTTTCTTGACACATCGTTCGACTACTTGCTCCTTCCGAACTGCGCTTGCCTGCTGTTCTTTATCTACGCAGTACGAGACGGGGTTTGTACTGTCTCGGGCATATGTGGAGTATCCTTGTCGTAGGAGCGACGAGGGGAGAAGGGATGTATGATATGGATGCGCTGCGAGCCGAGGCTGTACGGCTCGCAAAGGCTGGGGATTGGGGGGCGAACGCTGCGGACCTGAACACGCGCATCCTTGCGGTGGATCCTAACGACGTAACCGCCCTTACGCGGCGGGGCCGGTGCCACTACGAACGCGGAGACCTCGACACCGCCAAAAAAGATTACAAGCGCGCCTTGGGGCTCGATCCTACCAACAGAATCGCCGGCAATTTCCTCGCGAAGATCACAGGACCCACATCCGTACGAGATTCGCAGGCCACGCAGCGGGAGCGAGAGCGGGTAGCGGCGAAGAGCCGCCGCAAGTCGGCGGAGTATAAGGCCCGGCGGCGCCGGACGCTGGCGTTTGACCTCGCTGAGAAGCAACGAAAAGAGGCGGCGGATTACCGCCGAACCGAGAGACTGACGAGCTTCGAAGAGGCACTCGATCTTGGCGTGGCCGCCAGGGAGAGCCGCGACTACCAACTCGCTATCGAAGCCTTCCGCCAAGCGTTCAGGCTTGACACAAGCCGTTACGACGTCATAGTTAGGCTGGCCGCTACCCACAGGGCCAACAAGGAGCCTGGCGAGGCGAGAAGACTTTACGAGTGGGTTCTCGAACGCGAGGAGAGCCGGGCGGCGTTGGTAGGGCTTGCCGCAGTCCATCGGGATCAGAAGAGTCCGGTCGAGGCCTGCGCGCTCTACAGAAAGGCGCTCTCCAAAGATCCGCACGACCGGCATGCGCTGGTAGGGCTTGCCGGGGCGCTCTCTGACCTTGGCTTGCGCGAACAGGCCGTGCGAACCTTCGAGAAGGCGGATGTGCCTGGTGAGGACAGTGGGTGCGAGGGGATACGAAGAGACCGCGCGCAAACAGGAGCGGCGACGCCGAACAGCCGGGAGCCTCGGTGATTTGCGGGCCGAGGTCGGGCCTCTCCTCATTCAGCGCCTTGCGGAAGAGGGTGGCTTGTCGTACTCTGGCCCTTCCGGTAGATTCCTTGTTAGAGCCGTGTAGAGAGTGGGGCGAGTGAGCGAGAACGAACTGGTAGAACGGCTGCTCTCCGGGGACCGGCGGGCGCTGGCGCGGCTCATTTCCAGAATCGAGGGCGAGGACCCGCAGGTTCGGGATATGATCTCCGAGCTCTACCCGCACACCGGCGAGGCGATAACCGTGGGCTTCACCGGACCGCCGGGTGTGGGCAAGAGCAGCATCATCGCCAAGCTCATAGAGCTCTACCGCGAGGAGGACAAGAAGGTCGGGGTGGTCTCGGTCGACCCTTCGAGCCCGTTCACGAAGGGCGCAATTCTCGGCGACAGGATCCGGCTCGGCGACCACTTCCTCGATAGCAACGTTTTTATCCGCTCAATGGGTACCCGAGGACATCTAGGGGGTCTGGCGGGCGCGTCGCAGCTAGCTGGCCTGGCGATGGAGGCTTACGGGATGGATGTGGTGCTCTACGAGACGGTCGGCGTGGGGCAGGGGGAGGTCGAGGTCGCCTCGGCGGCGGATACCGTGGTACTGGCCTTGCAGCCGGGGGCGGGGGACTCGGTGCAGGCGCTCAAAGCCGGGGTGATGGAGATCGCCGACATCATCTGCATGAACAAGGCGGATCACCCACAGGCAAAAGGGGCCGCCTCGGAGGTGCGTTCGATCCTGGAGATCGGGCACGAGCTCGATCCCGAGGCCCCGATGCCTCCCATAGTCATGACGCGCGGGGACAACGGCGAGGGCGTCGAGGAGCTGAAGGAGAAGATCGAAGAGCACCGGGAGTTCCTCCAGGAGAGCGGACGCATGAAGGAGCGCCACCTCGCCTCCATAAAGGAGTTCATCCTCTCCTGGGCCACGAACAAGATGGAGAAGGAGATGCAGGAACGCCTCGAC
>JAIVIG010000109.1 GCA_020200675.1 Actinomycetota bacterium | reverse complement strand
GAGGATCCGAGCCTGTTGAAAAACTCCCCAGTGCCCGCTTGCGCCCCTCGATTCGGCCCCCAGAAGGCCGATTTTGGGGCCTTTAAAGCCAGTTTACGCACCCACAAACGTGTCTAGACGAGTTTTTCAACAGCCTGACCTATCACCAGAAGCCGGATCTCGAGAAGCCTGCTTCGAGGTGTTGCCCGGAGGGTCGAGCTACGCGCCGCCGCCTACTTCCCCATTCTTCGGGGAGAGCCTTCTCTCCCCGGGCGTCTTCGAGTCGTCCGAGGCGAGGGACGCGCCGCCAGCCAGGGCGCCTATCGTTCCGGCGAGGTCTTGCAGCTCTGAGGGAACGACGAAGAGCTTGCTCGCGGGACCCTTGGCCATCTCGGGGAGGGTCTTGAGGTAGAGAAAGCGCAGGGCCTCGGGCGAGAGGTCCGAGTCGTGGAGCCGCTCGAAGAGATTGCCGGTCATCTCGATCTGGGCTGACTGGACGTTGCGGTACGCTTCCGCCTCGCCCTCGGCGCGCAGGATCGCGGCGCGTTGTTCGCCCTCGGCTTTGAGGACGGCGGCCTCCTTCTCCCCCTCGGCCTTGAGGATGGCGGACCGCTTGTCGCCCTCGGCGGTCAGGATGGAGGCGCGGCGGGTGCGCTCCGCCTGCATCTGCTTCTCCATTGCCTGCTGGATGTCTCTTGGAGGTATGATCTCCTTTAGCTCCACCCTCGTTATCCGGATGCCCCACTTCTCCGTCACCTCGTCCAGAACGGTGCGAAGCTTCGCGTTGATCTCGTCGCGCGCGGTGAGGGTCTTGTCCAGGATGAGGTTGCCGATGACGTTCCTCAGGGTGGTCTGCGTTATCTGCTCGAGGGCCACCGTAAAGTGGGCGACCTCATACTCGGCGGCCCGAGCGTCTACGACCTGGTAGTAGACGACGGTGGAGATCTGCATCCCGACGTTATCGTTGGTGATTACCGCCTGTGGCTGGAACGCCACCACCTGCTCCCGCAGGTCCGTCTTGGGCAACATCTTGTCCACCACCGGGACGATGGCCGTTATCCCGCTCTCGGCGGTCCGGTGGTAGCGCCCGAAACGCTGCACGATGGCCACCCGATTCTGGGGTATGACCCGGATCGTCTGCGCCGCAACCACCACCACGAGCAACACCACGATCAACAGCACCACTAACCCAACGCTCATGACCTTTCTCCTCCTTCGATTTCCGTGGCTTCCACGAGGGCCGTAAGCCCGTCGGTATCCAGAACTCGCACCCGCATACCCACCTCTATCCGCTTGCCGGGGTACAGCGCGCGGGCCGTCCAGAACTCCCCGCTCCCCACCCGAATCGTCCCGCTCCCGTCCGGCTCTATCGCCGTCGTCACCATCGCGCTCCTGCCCACGATGCCGCCGCGCGGCTCGTACCGTTCGCTGCTGCCGGAGGCCAACCTGTGTAATACCGCGGGCCGAAAGACCACCATGCTCGCTACCGACGCCGCAACGAACCCCACAACCTGCAAGGGAAGCCCGAGCCCCAGTGCCGCCAGGAGCAGCGCCACGAGACCCCCGAAAGCTAAGAACACGAGGACAAAAGACGTGGTAAACACCTCGCCGACGATCGCCACCACGATCGCGACAACCCAGAAAACAATCTCCGAACCACCCATACAAGTCTCCTCTTGAAGACCCCATATTCTACTACCGCTCACCACCCCTGAGGCCTCTTCCTCTAAAGCAGACTATCCTCTCTCCACTCCCCTGACCTGCATCTCACGGGCTGCGGTAAATCCCTGGAGAAGGTAGAGACCTACCACAACGTCCTCTCTCCCGCCTAGCACAACCGCCCGTACCCGCTGCGATACGCGGTCTTGGAACGTTACGACGCGAAGCCCGGTAGCGCCGGGCTCCTGGCGCGAGGCGAGACTAGGCCGGGTTGAAGGGCGAGTACGCAGCGAACCGCCAGCGGAGCGGGACGGTGTTCTCGACGACCTCCCCGATCCGAAACTCGACCACGCGCCGTGCTCCGGCGAACTCCGCCGCGCGCGCCGGGTCCCAGATCACGCGCGCCTCTCCCGAAAGCTGCAGTGTGTCGCCGCGTTCGAAATCCACAAACAGCAGGCCGGCCTTGGGGTTCGCGGCTATGTTGCCCAGAGTGTTGAACATGTTGTTACCGGAGTAGTCGGGGAAGGCCAGCGTATCCTCGTCCAGGAAGCGGACGAAGCCGGGCAGGCCGCCGCGGTGCGAGGCGTCGGCGCCGCCGTCCGGGTGGGCGCTGGCGATGAAGAAAGTGTCCGACGAGGAGATGAGGCGCCGCTGCTCGCCCGTAAGGGTCCCGGCGCGGCACGCGCTTCCGGGCTCTATTATGGTCGAGCCGCCGGCGGTCTCCGGTTCGCGCGCCTGGATGTATTTTGGACAGTTTCCGTATACCTGCTCGGCGTACACGTAGATAGCTTCGGGCCGCCTCTCGGCCTTGCCGTTCAGCCTCATGCGTCGCCGGGACGAGAGGTCTACCGAGATCAGGCCGACGTCCACGTCCCGCTTCAGGTTCTCATCCAACGGGTCGCCGGGGACCGGTTGGGCGTCTATGCGCAGTGTCCGCTCGTCGAGCACCCGCAGAAAGCCGGGCTCGCCGGTGAGCAGCGACGCCCAAACCCGGCCGTTCGCGCCGGTAGAGCCAACGACAACCGTCCGCTGATCCTCCAGGAAATCGCGGGTGTATAGCGGGATCCCGGGCCTTATCACGTCGCTTATGCGGGCGGCCATCTCTCGCACGCTCGCCCGAGCCTGTACCTCGATCTCGCCACGATGGTACTTCGATGCCAACTCGTTCCTCCTACCGCTCCCGGCGTAACCCGCGCCCGGACTCACCTATTTTAGTAGTCGTGGATGGATGCATCCCGGCGACTCGTGTTCCTCTCCGGGCTTTAGAAGCCCTGTTTGCCGCGCCGAAGGCTCTCCCAGCTCCCGTCGCCGAACCAGCCACCGTCCACGGAGAGGGTGTGGCCGTTGACGTAGCCGCTGAGTGCCGGGTCGGCGAGGAAGGCGACGGCCTGGGCTATGTCCTCGGGACGGGCGAAGCGGGCCATCGGAGTGCGGCCCCCTATGTCGGCGTCGATGTAACCGCCACCGGCCTGGTCTTCCTCGTCCATCTCGGTCCCAGATTACCAAAAGTCCCGAGCTGTGCTTTCGTACTCTGTTGGGAGAGGAAGCACCCGAGGTAGAGCTGACGCTGGTCTAGGTCTCGCTCGTACTGTCGTATAAGCCTCAAGGAATTAGAGCCATCTGCTTTCCTACCTGCTCGAACGCCTCCAAAGCGCAGCCCAGATCCTCTTTGGTGTGAGTCGCCATGACCATGGCTCGTACTCGGGCGGAGTCTCGGGGTACGGTTGGGAAGGCTATTCCCTGGGCGAAGACCCCAGCCTCGAAAAGCTTGTCCGAAAACTTCATGGCCCTCGCCCCTTCGCCCACGATGACCGGGGTGATCGGTGTCTGCGAAGTTCCCGTATCGAATCCTAAGGAGGTCAGACCTTCTTTGAAGAACCGGGTATTCTCCCAGAGACGCTCTATTATTTCGGGCTCCGAGAGCAGGATGTCTACCGCGGCGATGCAGGCAGCCGTCACCGCCGGCGGGTGGCTCGTGGAGAACAGGAGCGGGCGGGCGCGGTGGATAAGGAAATCGATCAGAGTGCGGCTTCCCGCGACGTAGCCGCCCAAGACTCCGACAGCCTTAGAGAGGGTTCCCACCTGCACGTCTACCCGTCCGTGGAGGCCGAAGTGGTCCACCGTCCCTCGACCATTGGAGCCGAGAACCCCAGAGGCGTGGGCATCGTCCACCTGCATGATAGCTTCATACTCCTCCGCGAGCTCTACGATATCCGGTAGGCGAGCGATGTCTCCGTCCATGGAGAAGACCCCGTCGGTGATGACCAGAACCCTACCCTCGGACTCCTCTGCCTCAGCCTGCGCCTCGTCCAGTTTCTCCCTGAGGCTGTCCATGTCCGAGTGTTCATAAACATGGATCTTGGCCCGGGATAGGCGCGCTCCGTCGATGATGGAGGCGTGGTTCAGGCGGTCGGAGACGATATGGTCTTGGTGGCCCAGGATAGCGGCTACCGTTCCCGCGTTCGCTGTGAATCCCGATTGGAAGACCAGCACCGCCTCTGTCTTCTTAAACTCGGCCAGCTTGGTCTCTAGCTTTAAGTGCAGGTCCTGGGTCCCGATGATGGTACGCACCGCTCCCGAACCCACTCCGTATGATTCGGTAGCTTGGATAGCCGCCTCCTTAAGGCGCTGGTCGTCGCAGAGCCCCAGGTAATTGTTGGAGGAGAGGTTGATGACTTCGCGGCCGTTGATACGGCTCCGCGCTTGCGGGGGCCCTTCCAGGACTGGCGGCGTCCGGAAGAGACCTTGACTCTTTAGTGCAGATATCTCGGCGCTGAGATACCCTAGCGGGTCGTGGCGTTTAGTCTCCAATTTCGCTCTCCTTTCTCTCAACTACTCGGGACTTAAAGATTCCAACCCGCCGCACCTCACGGCGCCAACACAACCTTCCCGCATTCCCCAGAATGCATCAAGGCCAAAGCCTGGTCGATGTCTTCCAAGGCGAAGGAATGAGTAACCGCGGGCGTGAGGTCTATCTTCTGCAAGAGATTGGTGGCCCGGTACCAGGTCTCGAAGATGCGGCGGCCGAAGACGCCGTGGAGGGAGATGCCCTTGAGGATCACTTGCTCGGCCAAGTCTAGCTTTACCACGTCTGCTGGCAGGCCTAGCAAGGCCGCCCTGCCACCGGGCCGGTAGGTGCCCACGTCGGTGGCTAGGATGTGCGCCGCGCCCGCTGCTCGGCAGATGGCCACCGCCATGAGACCTATGGGGCCACAACCAGTGACGGCGACCGTTTGGCCGGCCACGTCCCCACCGGCGAAGACCGCATGTACGGCGTTCCCTAAAGGATCCATGAGGGCGCCCAGGTCCGGTGGGGTATCGGGCGGAAGCTTCCAGACGTTCCGCGCCGGAACCCGGACGTACTCAGCGAATCCTCCGTCGATGGTCACCCCGAAAAGCTTCATGTTCAGGCACAGGTGACGACGCTCAGTCTGGCACATCAAACAGTGCTCACAGAAAAAGTGCCCCTCAACGGCGGCGAGGGCTCCCACCTCGAGGCCCTCCACCCCCTCCCCCACCTCTACTACCACGCCGCAGCACTCATGCCCCACGGTCAGAGGAGGCTCGACGTGAGAAGCGGCCCATTCGTCCCAGGCGTGGATATGCAGGTCTGTCCCGCACAGCGAAGCCGCTTTGAGCTCCAGGAGAACTTCGTCGACACCCGCCTGCGGGACGGGGGCTGTGCCAACCTCAAAGCCTGGGCCCCGCTGAACCTTCTTCACGGCGCGCATGCGTGCGCCCGTATTTACGATGTGCTGAGTAGCCCGAGGCCGGAACTTCAATGTATTTGCTCCTTACTCAGAGCGTCGCCACACCACCCCGCGGCGCTCATGCTCCAGCCTGCCCTCCACCGCGGAAGCGATTCGGGCGCCAAAGTGCCGCTCAAGGAGCCACAGCGCCAGATCCAGCCCCGAGGTGACCCCGCCCGCCGTCACGAGGTCCCCATCGTCCACGACGCGGGCCTCGACAACCTCGGCGCCGGTGTCCCTCAGCTCTTCCAACGCTAGGTGATGAGTGACCGCCGGACGCCCCTTGGTCAAGCCTCCGGCCGCGACCAGCATGGCGCCCGTGCAGACCGTCGCCACCGTGGCGCCGGCATGGTGCAGTCGGGCGATGGCGGCTGGCAGCTCGTCACGTTGAAACTCCGCCCAGGCGCCTTGAGGAGCGTGGTTGTTCCAACCGCCGCCGGGAACGATTAGTACGTCCGGCCTTTCGCCGAGCCGACCATCAGGCCTCAACCGCAGCCCGTGGGCGGCGGTGACCTCTTCAGCCCCGTCCAGGGTGACAAGTTTGACCTCTATGTCGGCGCCGTCGATCAGGGCGGCGCTCTGCAATACCTCGAAAGGGACTATGGCATCCAGCTCGTCGAACCCCTCGAAAACCACGATCTCCACCTTCATCTCGACCTCCTTCTGCAGCTGTCCTATTCTTGCTTCTCGGCAATGAGCTGACGCTCCTCTGGCTGCTCCTCGGCGATGTCGCTCTGGAATGTCTCTGGGGCCAGGTAAACCGCCACTATGGTTATGAGGGCCATCACAGCTAGGTACACAGCGACCGGCCAGTAATTGCCCGCCCATGCTAGCAACGCGGTGGCGATAAACGGCGAGAGAGCACCCGCGAATACCGATGCCAGCTCGCGGCTGAAGGCAATCCCGCTGTAGCGAATGCGAGTTCCGAAAAGCTCGGGGAGGAAGGCCGCCTGGGGACCGTACATCGCAGCATGGCCAACGGCGAGCGCCAGCACGATGGCCAGCCAGACCAGGATCGTCGCCTGAGTATTGATGAGCCAAAAGGAGGGGAAAGCGAACAACAGCGTGAATACCGCACCACCCATATATACTGGCCGCCGACCGATCCTATCAGAGAGTGCACCCCAAAGTGGAACGACGAAAAATTGAACGGCCGCGGCGATCATAACCCCCGTTAAGACCATACTTCTCGCCAACCCCAGTTGCTCGGTGGCATAGGACAGCACAAAGACGCTGAATATGAAAAAGGAGCCATTCTCAGCAATCCGCATACCTATAACCAGCAGTACGCCTTTGGGATGAGTGCGCAGTACATCCATAATGGGCATACGGGCCTGAGTCTGCGTCTCCTGCTCCTGCCTAAACGCCGGCGTCTCCAGGATAGCCAGCCGTATATACAGTCCCACCGCTACCAGGAGAATGCTTAACAGGAAGGGCACCCGCCAACCCCAGGCCAGGAACTGCTCATTCGGGAGACTGGAAAATATGGTGAAAACCCCCGTAGAGAGCAGAAGCCCAGCCGGAACTCCCATCTGGGGCCAGCTCCCGTAAAACCCCCGCCTACCACCGGGGGAGTGCTCCACCGCCATCAGCACTGCGCCCCCCCATTCTCCCCCAACGCCAAAGCCCTGGACAAGGCGCAACACGACGAGCAGAATCGGCGCCCAAATGCCAATGGTTTCGTAGGTCGGCAAGAGACCTATGAGAAACGTTGCAATCCCCATAATCAGCAGCGTTAAGACCAGCATAGCCTTACGGCCGATCCTATCGCCGTAGTGACCGAAAATCGCACCGCCGAGCGGCCGAGCGACGAAGCCGACCGCGAAGGTGGCAAAAGCAGCCAGCGTCCCAATGAGCGGGTCAACATTCGGGAAGAACAACTGGTTGAACACCAGAGCCGCTGCGGTACCATAAAGGAAGTAGTCATACCACTCAATGGTGGTGCCTATAAAGCTCGCCAGAGCTACTTTCCTGATCGACTCTACCTGCCCCGCACCCTCTCCCCCAACTCTATCCATCATTCCTCCTACAAAGACTTAAACCACTCGATGTCCTACTCATAAGTCTGTTCGTGAAGATGAAATTAGGGAGGAGCCAAAATAGTAGAGGCCTCAGTATCAGTACACGCCTGGGGTTGGTAACCGTGCTGTCAGATCTGGGGATAAGATCGCGCGGTGCCGGCAGCGAGAAACTAGGACACCATACGCCCGCGAAGATTAGAACTTGCGTTATCGCCAGTTCTAGAGTAACGTTACTATGATTCTTCATGACGAACGATAACACGCTCGATCGCATTACTCAAGAATTGCGGGAGCTGGCTGAATCCCAAGCTCCCGAGAGTCGTCTACCTTCGGTTAGGGAGCTCACGTCGCGGCACCGTGCCGGACCTGGCACTGTGCAGCGGGCAGTCTCGCAACTGGTGGCTGAGGGCCTTGTACAGACCCGGCCTGGCCGCGGCAACTTTGTCGTCATCCAGCGAGCCAGTAGTACCGTCCCGGCCGACCTTGGGTGGCAAAGCGCGGTCCTGGGCGAAAGGACGATCTCGGCAGCCGGTCTTCAAGAGTTGCTTGAGGTGCCGCAGGCCGGGGTTATACCACTGACCATCGGTTACCTTCCCGAGGATCTTCAGCCGCTACCGCAACTTGCGGCGGCGGCAGCTCGTGCCGCGCGGCGTCCGGGCGTGTGGGGCCGGGTACCGAGCGAGGGCCTGGAAGGGTTGCGTACCTGGGTCGCTCGCGACGCCGGCGGGCTGCGGGCACAAGACGTTCTCATTACCTCAGGTGGGCAGGCAGCGTTGGCCACCGCGTTCCGGGGGCTTGCAGCACCTGGCTCTCCCGTACTGTTCGAATCTCCAACTTACATCGGGGCACTCGCCGCGGCACGAGGCGCGGGCTTAAGGCCCGTGCCAGTCCCGGCAGATAGTCAGGGGGTTCGACCCGACCTCCTCGCGAAGGCGTTCTCGTCCTCGGGGGCGCGGCTCTTCTACTGCCAGCCCACCTTCGCCAATCCGCACGGAGCCACGCTCGCCGTCGATCGTAGGGAGGCCGTGCTGCAGATCGTGCGGTCCGCCGGCGCCTTCCTCATCGAGGACGACCCGGCGCGCGACCTCTTCCTCGACAAGGAACCGCCGCCGCCGCTCGCGAGCCAGGATCATGAAGGGCACATCGTCTACGTC
>JAIVIG010000373.1 GCA_020200675.1 Actinomycetota bacterium | reverse complement strand
GCTTAGAGCTCGCTTCGGGAGTCGGGAAAACGACTACTACTCCTCGTCTCCCTGCTCCCCACCCCCCAGCGGGCGCGAAGTAACCAACCGGATTCCGTATGATTCCCGCAAAACCCTGCTCCTAAGCGCAGAGCGGAGCGCTCACTGCCAGGGGATAGCCGCCCAAAGCTCCTCCCCGGCCAGTCCGTCCCGTGGCGCCTCTGCTCCCCCGGTACGATCGTGTCCCGCCGCGCTAGGGCGTGTCTGGTGAATCACAAGGTTAGCCAGATGGCGAGAGCGGCTACAGGTTCTTGAAGTACCTGGCTATCGGCAGGTGGACGTAGCCGGCCTTCTCGTATGTGCGGCGCGCCGCGGCATGTCCGGGGTCTCCTCCCGTCTCGACCATTGCTACCGTCATCCCGGCGTCTTTGAGCCTGTCGAGCGCGAACTCGGTTAGGGCGGTTCCGATGCCACCGCCCTGGTAGTCGGGGTCAACAGCCAGCATGGAGATCTCACCCATGCTCCTCTCAGGATGATGAAGCTCGACCGCCACGAAGCCGACAGCGCTCGCACCTACCTCAGCGACCCACACTCGCCTCTTTTTCGCAGCGCAGACGTCCTCTACCGCCCGCCGCTGATCTTCTCGCCAGTCTGGATGCTGTCGCCTGAAAATCTCGGAACCCAACGCCTGCTCAAGAGACGCGAAGACCGGCGCCCACGCCCGCAGCGAGAGGTCAACTACTGCCTCGGCGTCTCGATCGTCGAATGGTCGAATCTGCGGCTGGATGGTCTCCATTTCTCAACGCTAACAGAAGCCAAACCTATTCACCAGACACGCCCTAGTCCCGCGCGAGGCGCTCGTAGACGGCGCGGTACTTGCGGACGACCTGCCGCAGGTCCTCCGTGGTCTCTTCGTCCGGGCCTTCGCCGGATTCCGGGTCGCGGGCGGAGCGGGCGACGACGTCGGCGCGGGCGCGCCTCGCTTCCCGGTAGTCGCCGGCGATCTCCGGGTACATGACGGCAATACCCTCCTCCGTCTCCCGGTCGTCCTGGGCAGCGTCGGCGACGAAGTTGCGCTCTACGAGGAGATCCGAGACGGTTCGGTCGGCCATCTCGACGGCGCGCTCGGGGTTGTCCACGAAGATTGTCTCTACCTCGCGCATGCGCTCCTCGTAGTGTTGCCGGCTCTCGTCGGAGAGCGGCGACACCTGCCGCTCCACGCGTCCCCGGCGTTGCCGGAGCTCCTTCTCCGCCTCCTCCTCGGAGCCACGCTCCCGCGCCGTCCGCTCGTACTCCTCCCCGAACTCCTCGCGCGTCCGCTCCCGCCGTCCTGGACAACGAGCCCACAGTGTCGCTGGCCTTCGGGTTCATCCTCTCGACCACAGCAGTTGGCCTGAGCTGGGCGCTCTTCGGGGTGGCCATGCTCAGGGCGCGGGTCTACCCGCGCGTCGCGGCCATACTCCTCATAATCGGCGCCTTGTTAGTCATCGTGCCGCTACCTGCTACCGGCTTTGTGATCGACGCGGCCCTTATCTGGCTGGGCGTGAACGCCTTGAGGGCAGAGGGAGGCGCTCCCGCCACCGGGCAGGTCGGGGCCGAAGCCCAACCGCGGGTACAGTAGTTGCTACACGAAGAGAGGGCCGAAGACTGCGCAGCCTCCGGCCCTCTCTTCACACCGAACGGTAACCCATACTGGCCCCTCTGAGCTACCTCTCAAGAACGATTGTCACGGGACCGTAGTTGAGCAGCTCCACGTCCATCATCGCCCCGAAGGAGCCAGTCTCTACGGACCGAATGCCCGCTTCGCGTAGCTTATCGCAGAAGTAGTCGAAGAGGGGCTCGGCTTCATCAGGTGGGGCGGCGTCGACGAAGCTCGGGCGTTTACCCTTGCGGGTGTCGGCGAGGAGGGTGAACTGCGAGACGGCGAGGACTTCGCCTCCGGCCTCCCGGACATCGAGGTTCATCTTGCCATCGGCATCGGCGAAGACGCGCAGGCCCGCGACCTTCTCCGCGAGCCAGTCGGCCGTTGCTTTCTCGTCTCCTTTGGCGACCCCGACGAGGAGCAAGAGGCCGGAGCCTATTCCGGAGATCCTTTCGCCGCCCACGGAGACGGATGCGTTCATTACGCGCTGGAGCACTACCTTCAGGGTGTCTCCCGGAGAGGTTTGCGACCGCCGTAGCCGGCCTGTATCTCGTGCCAGTAGCCGATCCGCTCCTCGGGCGGGTGCCAGCAGAGGAAGACGACGCGGCCGTCCTTTTCGTGCGGGAAGTCGAGGAGCCCCATGTCCAGGTCTTTGAGGAGTACGCCGAGCGCGCGGATGCGTTCGATCCCCAGGTATAGGTTGTACGCCTCGACGCCGTACTCCGAGCCCACGCGTCCGCCGCCGTTGGAGATGGAGGACTTCAGGATGGGTTCCAGGTGTGGGGCCTTCTCGCGCATCCGGTCGCGGTGGACGGCGATGTCGCGGAGGAGCTCTTCGAGCTCGGGCAGGAGGGCGTTCGCTTCCTCGACGGTGAAGAGCCTGGGGAAGGAGGGCTCCACGTTTTGAGTTGCCTCTAGCGGCCGTACGCCAGCCGGTCGGCGAGCATACCCGGGAGGCCGGCGGCCCGGATCTTATCCTGGGCTTTCTCCACGTCGTACTCGACGAAGCGGTAGGCGACCCGGGGTCCTTCCTGCGCGTCTTCGGCGAGGACGTAGGAGGCGAAGGTGTCGCCGTCCCTGGGCTGCCCAACAGAGCCTGGATTGACTAGATAAGGCCCGCCCGTCAGGTCCAGGACGTCGTGGGAGCCGGGGGAGGGGCCGTTGGGGGAGGGGGCGACGGTTTTTACGTGCGTGTGCCCGAAGAAGCAGACCCGAACGTCCGGATACTCCGCCTCCAGAACGGCCAGGTTCTCCCGCGCTACCGCCCCGTTTATTATGTACTCATCCGGGTCGCGGACGGAGCCGTGCACGAAGAGCGTCCCCTCCTCGTGCAACGTGCGCGGCCGCGTGCGCAAGAAGTCGGCGTTCTCCCCGTTCAGCTGGTCCCGGGTCCACTGGATGGCCGCCGCGGCGACGGGGTTGAACCAGGCCAGGTCCGTGGAGAGGTCCGTCACCGCGAGGTCGTGGTTGCCGGAGATGACCGGCATCCCGTATGAGCGCACCAGCTCGCAACACTCGTTCGGGCTCGCCCCGTACCCGATCACGTCTCCGAGGCAGTAGATCTCCGCGATCCCGTCGGGCACGTCCGCGAGGACGGCCTCGAGGGCCTCGAGGTTGCCGTGGATGTCCGAGATGACCGCGTACATATCCGGTGCAGCGTAGTATAGACCCCAGCCTGCCGGCTTTCAGCCTGCGCTTTGGTTGGTCGCCGAAGGTCTGATCTCCTCTACGTTGAAGGGGTGTGGGCCTTGCGATAGTATAAACAGACGGTTCCATTTCCGCGGGCCTGTAGCTCAGGGGATAGAGCAACGGTTTCCGGTGCCGTGTGTCGGAGGTTCGAATCCTTCCAGGCCCGCTCTTCTGCTCTACCAGTCGGTCGGAATGCTGGCTCCTTCGGGCGGCGAGGGGAGATAAGTTCGAGGCCCTCTACGTCTTGGCCGTCACCACGGGGATGCGTCAGGGCGAGCTTCTCGGCTTGAATTGGGATGACATCGACCTCGACGAGAAAACCTTGAGGGCGAGGCGTAGTACCGGCAGGGTCGAGGGCGCCTCCTATCTCTCCTGCCGTCTGTTTGTGGCCTGCTTTGCAAGGGTAATCCGGCTCCTGTAAGGGCATCATCCCACCACGACCGAACGCAGGAGACCCCATGAGCAACACAACCCTGTTGGTGATCGTCCTGGTAGCGGTGGCCGTGGTCGCCGTGCTCCTCGTGGCCTTCTTCGTCTACCGCCGACGGCGAGGGCAGAGGCAGCAGCAAGAGCGACAAGAGCAGGCACGCCAGGAGTACGGCTCCGAGTACGAGCGCCTCGTGGAGGAGCGTGGCTCGGAAGAGGAGGCGGAACGGGAGCTCAGGGAACGACGCGATAAGGTGGAGGGCGAGGTCCGCCCCCTCTCCGAGGAGAGCCGGAAACGCTACGACGAGCGGTGGCAGCGGGTCGAGCGGACCTTCGTAGACGACCCCGGGTCGTCTTTGGACGAGGCCGACCGGGTGGTTGAGGAGATCCTCGTCGAGCGCAACTTCCCTACGGATTCCCGGCAGGAGGCGAGCGAGGGAGTTGGTGCTATGCACCCGGGAGTCGTCGAGGACTTCCGGGAGGCCCAGCGCATACACCAGAGCGCCACCGGCTCCCAGGGTGAGGCGGACCTGGAGGAAATGCGTCTGGCCATCCAGAGATACCGCTCGGTGTACGAGCGCCTAACGGAAAGGTGAGGAGCATGTACTACTTGGTCAGGTTCAGGGTGCAACGGTCGTCGGATGTCGAAGACGTCGCGGACAGGGAGGATGTGTACGTCTCCCCCGAGGGCGACCAGGGATGGACCATTCTGGAGGTGGAGGACGAGGAGGACCTGCGCCGCACCGTGGAAGGCCAGGACGTGGAAGAGGTCCAGCCCGTGCTACTGGCCCGTGAGTACGTAGCAATTAGCAGGGCTCGCGGGGAGCTGGAAGACTCCAAGGCACGCTTCGTGGACGACCCTTCGGGAGCTTTGGAGGAGGCTCGGCAGGCGGTCGGCCGGGCCCTGGAGGCCCGGGGATACCCAACGTCGGAGCAGGCCGACGAGGCCTCCGGGTCCCGCCAGGAGGTTCTCAGAGAGTACCAGGCTACCGACACAGGTGGCTCCGGGAGCTTGGAGGACACGAGGGGTGCCTTCAACCGCCTGTCGGACGTGCTGGACCGGGTAGCCCGTACCTGAAGAGCTCGAGGCCCGCTCTTCCGCTCCTTCGCAAAAAGTTCCTGGAGTACGTAACCCAAACGGAGAGCCCGAATCTCCGATTCCGCTACTATTATCTCCTGCGAAAGAGAATCGAAAGGAGAGCGGTTGTGGCT
>JAIVIG010000372.1 GCA_020200675.1 Actinomycetota bacterium | reverse complement strand
CCTCCATAGCCATCACCTTGGACACCTGTATGTGCTGCCGACCATGCAGGAGAGTGCTATCCGCGCCCTCGAAGACGTCCTGAAATAAAAACGCTACAGCGGTTTGCAGTGCAGTTGAACCGCACCGCCACGGGCACACTAGTGCTTGCGAAGGAGTTATCCTCGGTGAGAGGAGCATGTATCGACGTGCTCGTAGGTCAATAACAGTGCAAACTGCTCTAGCGGTAGTTTGTTGTTAACGGGCATAGAGGTAGAGCCCTCTGCCCGAGAACACCCGCTCAAGCAGCACTTTTAGTTCCGACGGCAGGGGCATCCTGGAAAACGCCCTCCAATACCGCCAAATCATTACCCACGGTTCCAGCCACGCCCTCACCGCCCTGAGTGCCTCTGGCCAAGAGGCCTGGGGTCGTCGCCTTTTCCCCCCTTCCCGTCGATTCGGCGGCGGGGACATCCTCCGTGTGGGTCGGCTCCTTGTCGTCGATCGGCAAGCGTCCATATGCCCACCAGCAGAACGAGAACGCGCAGCACACCAGCTGCCAGTGGCGGCGGATTGCAACGTCGCTCCTGGCCTGGTATTGGCTCCATCCCAGGGCGTGTTTGACTTGCTTGTAGCTCTGTTCGACCCACATTCTCAGCCCGTAGAGCCTGACCACCTCCTCGGCGCTCGCCGGGGTGAGGAGGGCTGCCTCGTTTGCCCGCTCGTCGTGGGAGGGAGCGGGCAGGTTGGTGGTCAGGTACCAGGTGGCGAGGTCAGGTAACCTCTCGGGGTCAGCGCTGACCACGAGCGCTCTTTGTGCTCGCTCCTTGCCGTAGGGTCCGGCCTCCACCTCCAGCGCCCACCAGTCCTCTCGATGTCCGTCCCGGAAGGTACGCATCATCTTCGTCCACTCCCCCGGCTCCTCGGCCCCCTTCCACCCTGCCGCCTCGGCAGCCTCCCACAGCGCGCCGATCGTGCCCTCTCTGTGCCACCAGCAATGCGACTTCTTGAGCGACAGGACGTAGCCGACCCCCAACTTCCCCAGAGAACGCTTGAACTCCCGGTCTTCGCCGTAGAAGGAGTCTGCAACCACCGCTCGGAAGCTCAATCCCATCGCAACCGAACGCTCCACCAACTGACACGCTATCTTCAGCTTGGTGCGGAATTTCGGGTCGTTCTTGCCCCCCTCGAAGTGATGCGCTGGCGTGTAAGGCTCGACTTCCAGCGGGTAGTACACTCTCTCATCGGCCCACAGGCTGGTTACGCTCACCACCCCGTTTTCGGTCTTGCCGATGTTGGCTAGCCACTGCCTGCCCACGTGGGCGGTATGCTTGCCCCACTTACGGTCGCCGTGCTCATCTATGACCAGCACGCCTTTGTCATTCGCGGCGGTGGCGGAATCTCCAAGCAAGAGCTCCTGACGGCGCTCGTTAATCTCTTCTGGGTCCCACCCGGACTCCGAAAGGAACCATTGCAAGCTCTGCGCTTCCTTTCGCTGTGCTCCCTTCAGGGGCTCGGTGTTGGCGAGGGCGGTCAGCGTCTTGTTGCGTTCGGCTGGGAGCAGCAGTCCCTCCAGGTAGCGCCGGAAACTTTCACGCTGGGCGCGAGCACGAAAGAGGTCGTCGAACCGTGTCGCGTACTCCTCCAAAGGGCCGGGAGCGGGCTCTACGGGCAATCGTCTGGTCATGGCGGCACCTCCTTACCGCCATTGGAACACAGTCTTTATCCTACTTCAACAAACTACCGATAGTGTAGGCACTGGGCCGAGAGTTCGCCTGGCCCTGTTGACATCAACTTGACACCAAACGGCACGATGAAGCGTCGTGTCGTCGAGTATGTCCTCGAATGTCTATCGAGGGGAAGATAGCAAATGTCTGGCAAAGCGATGGTGTCTCTCTCGCCAATGTGTCTACTGGCATTGACGTCTTACGCGCGTGTTATGCCGACGACGGGTCCGGTATGTTCGAAAGAGGTTGAGTGCTACAGCTGGGTCAGCCTTACTGAGCGAAGAAGGTGTGTGCGATCAGAGGATGCGTGGGCGAATGGCTGCGCGTATCATTTACTCTCAGGAGCTACGCTGAGTCTTTCAGTGTCGGTGGGTGAGGAGAGGGGTGGGTATGAACTGCAGCGAGATAGCCGACATACTCCGTAATGCAGGTATAGAGGTCCTGGACAGGCGATGGGGACTACGAGGAGCTAGTCGCCGCGCTAAGGGCCTTCACGGAACGGTACGAGCTACTTGGTGACGAGCCCAGTAGGGACGGCTAACAGGGCGAGAGCGAAGTAACGGAGGACGAAGTGGAGTTGGTGGCCTACCTGGATCTGGGGTAGAGAAAAGGAGGAGGCGCCTTAAAGATAAGCACCGTACTCGACCAGATCGACCTGGGGAGCATGGCCCTGCCGGAGTTCCAGCGTGGCTACGTCTGGAACCGAAATCAGGTACGCGATCTTATGTGGTCACTGTACCGCAAGTACCCCGTCGGGGGCCTGCTGATCTGGAAGACCCGCACGGATACCGCCAGCGTCCGGGGCGACGGCAACCTCGCGCCGGGGATCGTTGACCTGCTCCTCGATGGCCAGCAGCGGATCACCTCCCTGTACGGGATAATCAGGGGAAGGCCACCGGAGTTTTTCGAAGGCAACACCTCCACCTTCACCGGTCTGCACTTTCATCTCGAAGACGAGGTATTCAAGTTCTACGCTCCCCTCAGGATGCGGGACAAGCCCTTGTGGATCGACGTCACGGAGCTCATGCAGGAACATGGCCTAAGCAAGGTTACGCAGCGTTTGAACGCTATCCCCGAGCTACAGCCGAACTTCGGCAAGTACCTGAGCCGGTTGATGGCCATAGACGGTATCAAGAACGTCGACCTTCACGTCGAGGAGGTGACCGGCGAGGACAAGACGGTGGACATCGTCGTGGATATCTTCAACGAGGTCAACAGCGGCGGCACCAAGCTCTCCAAGGGCGATCTGGCCCTGGCGAGGATCTGCGCAGCCTGGCCGGAGGCGCGGCAAGAACTGAAGGGCCGCATCGGAAAATGGAGGCACGCCGGGTTCCACTTCAAAATGGACTGGTTGCTCCGCAACGTGAACACCATAGCCACCGGGGAGGCACTGTTCTCTGCCCTGAAAGACGTGGATACTCCCGATTTCCGGGACGGCCTCGTGGCCGCGGAGAGGCACATCGACGTCCTACTCAACACGATCTCCGCCCGCTTGGGTCTCGACCACGACCGGGTGTTGGGCGGCAAGTACGCCTTCCCGGTGATGAGCAGGTACCTCCACCTGAACGGAGGAAGGTTCGAGAACCATTCCCAGAGGGACAAGCTTCTCTATTGGTACGTACACTGTTTTCTGTGGGGGAGGTACGCCGGGTCCGTCGAGACCGTGATGAACCAGGATCTCGCCGCGATAGAGGATGGACAAGGGGCGCTGGATCGGCTGGTACACCAGTTACGGCGAACCCGAGGTAGCCTGCAAATACACGCGGACGATTTTTCGGGTTGGAGCCTGGGGGCCCGCTTCTATCCTCTGCTCTACCTCCTGACTCGGGTCTTGAGTGCCAAAGATTGGGGAAGCGGGATCGAGCTATCAGCCCAGATGCTCGGAAGGCTCAACAGCCTGCATCTCCACCATGTGTTCCCCAAGGCTCTCCTCTACAGGCAGGACTACCCGCGCTCGGACGTCAACGCGCTCGCAAACTTTGCCTTCTTGACGATGGACACCAACCTGAAGATCAGCGACCGTCCGCCGCACGAGTACTTCCAGGAGATCGCCGAGCGCCAACCGGGAGCCCTGGAGTCTCAGTGGATCCCGATGGACAGAGACCTGTGGAGGGTAGAGAACTACTCGGAGTTCCTTGCCGCCCGCCGTGCCCTGCTCGCGGCGGCGGCGAACCGTTTCCTCGAGGAGCTCCTGCACGGGACGGTGCCCGAAACCGAGCAGCCTGCGGGGATTGAGCAAGAGACTGTACTTCCTGTCACTCCGGATATCGAGGTAGGGGACGAGGACGATCAGATACTCGAGTGCGCTCAGTGGGTCGTGGATCAGGGCCTGCCGGAGCCCGAGGTGATGTACGAGTTGGCGGACGAAAACACTGGAGAACAGCTCGCCGTCTTCGACTTGGCCTGGCCCAAAGGGCTGCAGGAAGGGTACAGCGACCCGGTAGCCCTGCTCTTGGACGAGCCATCCTCGATCGAAGAAGCCGCTCGCCGAGCCGGGTACCGGTTCTTCAGGACGGTCGAAGAACTGAAGGGCTATTTAGTTTCGGAGATCCTTGACGAGCAGGGGGCCGCGTGAGCGCTGTGCCCTACGTGTCCTACATTGGGCCATCTAGGGCCTTGGCTGCCTTCTCCTGCATATCGGGGATAACGTGGTTGTAGGTGTCTATCGTCTGCGAGATGTTCGCGTAGCCCAAGCGTTCTTGCGCTATCTTGGGGTTCACGCCCTGAGAGCAGCAGGCTGGCACGTGCATAACAGAAGTCGTGGAAGCGGTTGGAAGGAGAGCTTTGCAAAAGCCTCTCCGCGTTGCTGCACGGTTGCTGCACAAGGGTTCGACGAACATTCAGGGCGCTCATCTTTGCATTGCGTTTTGCCTGCAAACTACCGCGTTTCCCGAGTGGGCGATGCTGGGTTCGAACCAGCGACCTCTGCCGTGTGAAGGCGGTCAAGTGTATTCTAACCTGTCCTACTGTGTCCAGGATTTACGCTGTTTTGCAGGCATTTTACGGAATCCACGGCGCTGGTCTGTCCAACGTGTACGCGCCCGTACCGGCCTGGTTGCAGTACGGTTGCAGTAAGCTCCACCAGCCGCGAAGCCTCGACAAGCCCCCTCCCATACCCGGAATTGGTAGTGGCTCAATCATGGGAGATAAGAGAGATTGTAGCGGTGTAGAAAGAGCCGCAAGCAAATCTCGTGCATCCGATCCGATTTGGAGAACGAGAGACTCTTTCGCACGAAGCGCGAAAGC
>JAIVIG010000371.1 GCA_020200675.1 Actinomycetota bacterium | reverse complement strand
TCGCCGCCAGACCAATAGGTGGGGCCAGTTCGGGTGCAAAATGCCTAGAAACGGCACTACAAGCCGCTCTCAGCTCCCGAATAGGGGGCAGAGAAGGACATGAGGGAGTTTTTCAACAGCCTGGCTACCTCTCTGCAGCTCGGTGAATAGCGGCAGCCACTCCCTGACTACAGGTATAAGTAACGCGAAAGCAACATCCAAGTAACCTCAAGTATGGCCACCTGGCTTATATACAGACCCCTCAACTGCCTCCATAATTATGTTGCTATAGCAGGCGCGGGGCGGGGTCTATCCTTTCTTTTCCCCGCCCCATAAAGAAAGGGGCAAGAAATCGAGACGCACGGCCACCCTAGAGAAGAAGAGTTTCGAATGTTCGCAATGACCCGGCTGCGTTTGCCGATCGCCGTTTTCGTCGGGGTCGCATTCGCTACCTTGCTCGCACTAGCTGCCTTTTCATCCACCGCGGAAGCGAATCATTCGTGGTCGAAATATCATTGGGCGCGCACCGGTAACACATACACGCTGCAACTGGGCGATAACGTGTCGGACAAATGGCAGACTTACCTCGAAACCGCTGCGTCCAACTCCAAGGCGTACGTCCCCTCGGACAACACCACGCACGATTGGACTGACTCGACCGTACTAGACACGAAGGTCGTCGCCAGCGGAAAGGACCCGACCAAATGCGTGCCGACGAGTGGGCGGGTGGAGGTCTGCAACGCGGCTTATGGCTCCACTGGCTGGCTCGGCCTGGGACAGATCTGGATCAAGGCCCCCAACCACATCTATCAGGGCGCGGCTAAGGTGAACGATACGTATTACGACACCGGAAAGTACAGCGACTATTCGAAACAACAGGTGATGTGCCAGGAGATCGGCCACACCTTTGGCCTTGCTCACACCTCCGAGGACGGCTCAAGCCAAGGCACGTGTATGGACTACGCCGAACCGACAGCCACCAAGGACCAGTGGCCGAATCAGCATGACTACGACCAGTTAACGAAGATCTACACCCACCTCGACAAGACGTCCACCGTCAGCAACACGAGCGCCGCGAGCACGCTGCCCGGTGCGGCGAACCGGGGCAATTTCAACGAGCGCGCGCAGTGGGGCCAGCTGCAGCGGAGGTCCCCCAACGGGCGGCTGGAAGTCTACGAGCGCGACTTTGGTAACGGAAATAAGTTGGTCACGTTCGTGATCCTGGCGGATGGAGAAGAAGAAAAGAGGGCCGGGGCATCATAGCTCCAGCCCTCTTTTCATACCCTCTTGGCCTTGAGTTCCGAGAAGACTACTGGCTGTTGAAAAACTCCCCGTTACTGCTTCCGGCCCTCGATTCGCGTACAAAAACGCCTGTTTCGGGCCTCTAAAGCCCGATTTGGAGCCTCTAGAGCTAGTCTATGCAGCCATGGAGGTGCCTGGGTCGAGTTTTTCAACAGGCTGAAGGCTTCTCGTAAGTTCGAGTTGCTGGGATAGAGACGGGCCGAAACTTTATGCTCCGGCCCGTCTTCTCGCACCTGGTTTTCGAGGCTTTTCTACGCTGGCTAAGTCCCTGTGACGGGCAGGTACGGGTACATGATGTCGTTGGGGTCGTCGCTGTGGGTGAGGCCCCGAGCATGTCCCATCTCGTGCTCTATCAACAGCGCGAGGTCGTTTGGTCCCACACCGAGCCTCTCTATGGCGCACTCGTTGACCAAGATGCTGCCGATGATGCTGTTGCCGTCGTAGTACGGGACGTAGAGCGCGCCCAGGTCGCCGGGGAAACAGTTGCGGTAGATGGGGACATCGCCGTCGCTGTCCGCGAAGCCTATGTCGCTGTCCGGGGTCAAGAAACCGATCTCCGCCGCGCCCGCGCCGCCCGTCGTCGCCAACACCATACCCGTGGCGGCGATAAGGGCCGCTATAGAGAGCTTCGCCGCCCTACGCGCCGCCTCGACCCACGACGCCATCGTCCTCTTTATCATCTTCGCCCCCTCCTGGTTCTTGGTTCGCGACGCCTGAAGATGTCCGAGTCAGCAGGATAACAATAAAGAATCGCGAATTCGACTGTCAATCTCATTACTACTAAAGAGCGGTCCCGCAGGGTCTCGCATCTCTCGGCGGCTAGATCGAGTGCAGGGGTACAATCAGGACTCAGACGTCCAGGGCTCACCGAGGTGCGAAACACGCGTTGAGCGGAACATTTTCTTCGCCAGCGTGAAACTTTCCGCGCTGCCGCGGTGTTGTATGGGTATGGAAACCGAACTCGAGAGTGCGGAAGATATGAGGAGTGAAGATCCGCTGGCAAAACGCCTGGCGGATGGCGACCCCGGCGCGCCCGGGGAGCTGGTGGAGCGGCACCACGCCGAGCTCTGCCGCTACGCCCGGGCCTTGCTGCGAGACGCGCTCGCCGCCGAGGACGCCGTGCAGACGGCGTTCGAGAGGGCCTTTGTCGCTCTTGGGAAATACCCGGAGGAACGAATCGAGGCCCTCTACTTGCGCCCCTGGCTGTACCGCATCGTCCTGAACGTGGTGCGCAACGTCTGGCGCGACAGTCGCCGCGAGGTGCCCGTAGCCGAGACGCCGGAGAGGACCGACGAGAGCTTCGAGATCGCGTCGGGCTCCACTTCCGGCGCGGAGAAGGAGGCCTGGATGGATGCGCTCGAGGCGCTGGGGCGGTTGTCCGAGCGCCAGCGGGTAGCCGTGGCGCTGCGGTACCTGGAGGACTTGCCCTACGCCGAGATCGCCGAGACGACCGGCTGGCCCGAGAACACCTGCAAGACCCTGGTGCGCCGGGGTATCGGGCGGCTCGGCGTTATGTTGTCGGACAGATCAGACGGAAACGGAGGTCGTTAGATGAACAACGAAGGATCGCCCGGTTTCGGCGAGCGCCCCGACGAGGAGCGTGCAGTAGAGTTGCTCAGGGACGCGGCTACGCGCCTCGAAGCGTCACGAGGAGACCCTGGTGAACCGGTCGAGCGCGCGCTCGCGTGCGGGACCGACCGGCTGTTCTCGTGCGGCTCGCCTCTGGGCGAGGTCTACGTCGGGGTGAGCGAGAGAGGCGTGCGCCTGGTGGGGAAGGCCGCCTCGCCCGAGGGGTTCGCCCGGCGCTACAGAGAACGTTTCGGCCGGCTCCTCTCGTGGGGCACGGACGAGACGACGCGCAGGCTCGCCGAGCGGGTGGCCGCCGCGCTCGCCGGTGAGAAGGTCGAGGTCCCGGCGGACCTTTCGGGTACGACACCCTTCCAGCGGCGGGTGCTGGAGATAGTAAAGGGGATCCCTCGCGGCGAAGTCAGGCCCTACGCCTGGGTAGCGCGCGAGGCCGGATCTCCTAAAGCCTCCCGCGCCGTGGGATCGGTGATGGCGAACAACCCCGTCCCGCTCGTCGTCCCCTGTCACCGGGTGGTCAGGAACGACGGCACCACCGGACATTACGCCTTCGGCGCCGAGGAGAAAGTCGGGCTGCTCGAAGGGGAGGGCGTGCCGGTAGGGGAGCTGGCCGGCTCTCCGTACCTCGCCACGCCTACCACGGGGATCTTCTGCCACGCCACCTGCCGCAACGCCCGGAGGATAAAGCCCGAAAACCGCCGGCGCTTCCGCTCGGCGGAGGCGGCGACAAACGCCGGCTTCAGGCCCTGCGAGGTGTGCCGTCCGGTGGTGGCCGGGTAGCCGGCGCGAACGATGCGATGGGAACCATCGGAAGGGAGCCGAGGCGTGAATCTTGCCAGGGGCCGCCGAAGGTCAGGTCGCCGCTGGTACGCCGCCCGACACTGACCGCGTCCGACCTCTCGTCATTGTGCCGTGTAGTCTCCATCGATGACGAGTTCGGCGCCAGTGACGAACTTCGCCTCGTCGGAGGCCAGGTAGACCGCACCCCAGGCGATGTCGTCCGGCTCTCCCATGTGGCCCAGCGGGTGCGCCGCGTCGATCATCGGGCGGGCTGCCTCAGGATCTTCTCGCTGACGTAGCGGTCCACCATCGACGTCCAGACGAAGCCCGGGTGGATCGAGTTCACGCGGATGCGGTCGCCCGCGTAGGTCAGGGCGTCGGTCTTGCTCATGAGACGCACCGCGCCCTTGGAGGCGTGGTACAGCGGAACATCCGGTCCCCCAACAAGGCCGTAGATCGAGGATATATTGATAATGCTGCCGCTCCCGGCGTTCTGCATGTGCGGGACGGCGTGCTTGGTACACAGGAAGACACCCTTGACGTTCACCGCCATGACCTGATCCCACTCTTGCTCGGATACTTCGTGCGTGGGCTTGTTCGCGCCCTCGATCCCCGCGTTGTTCACCAGGACGTCGATCCTGCCGAACCGCTCGGCGATCTCGCCGAACGTCGATTTGATCTCGGCCTCACTGGTTACGTCACAGCGCCAGAACCGCGCCTCTGCCCCGTTTCCCGAAAGCTCTTCGGCCAGCGCGCGGCCTTCTTACTCCTGCAGGTCCAGGATGGCGACCGATGCTTCCTGCTCGGCCATGCGCGTAGCTATCGCCTTGCCCAACCCGACCGCCGCGCCGGTGATGATCGCAACCTTACTCGAAAGACGCCCCATTGTTCTCCTCCTCGCGTTGCTTCTGCATCCCTTCCCGTTGACGCCAGCGTACTATAACGTTCACAACGCTACGTTACCTATTTAGCCCGTCCTTCCGGTTATGATGTAAAAGCAAAGCCCTCGTAGTCGTTTGCCGCGATCTCGTCGCACTTTTGCCTGTAGGGCCCGACGCCGCCGAGGTAGGGCAGGAACACCTGCGGTTTGCCGGGGATGTTGGCGCCCATGTACCAGGTGGCGGACTGGGGGAACAGCGTGGAGTAGGCCACCTCCTGCGCGTGGTCGGTCCACTCCTCCTCGGCCTGGGCTGTCGGCTCGATGAGCTCGAGGCCGCGCTCGCGCATGTGCTCGATGATCCCCGAGATCCACTCGACGTGCTGCTCGATGGACACGGGCATGTTGGAGAGCACCGACGGGCTCTGGGGGCCGGTTATCATAAACAGGTTGGGAAAGTCCGCGCTGGTCAGTCCGAGGTACGTGCGGGGGCCCTCGGCCCACTTGTCGCGCAGCAGCTGCCCGCCGCGACCCCGGATGTTGATGTTGTTGAGCGGGCCGGTTATGGCGTCGAAGCCGGTGGCGAACACCAGGACGTCGAAGGTGTACTCGCCGTCCTGGGTGCGCAGCCCGGTCGGGGTGATCTCCTGGATCGGCGCTTCCCGGACGTCAATGAGCTCGACGTTGTCGCGGTTGAACGCCTCGTAGTAGTTGGTCTCCAAGGGTACCCGCTTTGTGCCAAACGCGTGGTCGCGAGGGGTCAGCTTCTCGGCAGTCTCTGGGTCGTCGACACGCTCCTGGATCTTCTTGCGCAGCCACTCGGAGATGGTGTCGTTGGCTTCCTTGGTGAAGAAGATGTCGTTGTAGTTGGCCAGCCAGAGACCGAAGCCGCCCCGATCCCACCGGGCCTGGTACGCGCGCTCACGCTCCTCCGGTGACGTCTCCAGGGCGCCGTGGTCGATGAAGTGGAGTTGGAAACCCGCGAACGTTTGGCGTATCTCGCGCCATATCTCGTCGTAGTTTTCCTTGTACCACTGCTCGAACTCGGGGTCCATCGGGCCGTTGCGGGCCGGGATGGCGTAGTTGGGGGTGCGCTGGAAGACGGTGAGGTGGTCGGCCTGCTGCGCGATAAGCGGGATGGCCTGGATGCCGGTCGCGCCGGTGCCGATGATGCCGACCCGCTTGCCGGTGAAGTCGACGCCCTCGTGCGGCCACTCTCCGGTGTGGTAGCGCTCACCGGCAAAGGTGTCGCGGCCCGGGATATCCGTCGGGTTCGCCGACGACAGGGCTCCGACGGCAGCGATGAAGAACCGTGCCGTGACCGTGTCGCCGGTGTCGGTGCGAATCGTCCACCGTTTGGCGTCCTCGTCGAAGCTCGCGTCGATCACCCGGGTGGAGAGCTGGATGTCCCGGTTCAGGTCGAACTTGTCGGTCACGTGCTCAAGGTAGTTGAGGATCTCGTGCTGATCGGGGTAGATCTCGGTCCACTCCCATTCCTGCCGGAGCTCCTCCGAGAACGAGTATGAGTAAATGTGGCTAGGCGAATCGCTCTGCGCGCCCGGATAGCGATTCCAGTACCACGTGCCGCCGACGCCGTCGCCGGCCTCGTAGACCCGCGCCGAGAGCCCGAGCTCGTTGCGCAAGCTGTGGAGCATGTACAAC
>JAIVIG010000108.1:5067-10034 GCA_020200675.1 Actinomycetota bacterium | reverse complement strand
CCTTTAGAGCCTTGTACTCAACCTCGTGCTCTTCGAAGGAGAGATCGTCCACGAAGAGGATAAAGCGTGGGCCACGGTCGTGTAGGGTCTCCAGAACCCGGTGCAACTCCTTGAGGTCCTCCTTGGCGAGCTCGACGAGACGGAGGCCGCTATCCGCGTACTCGTTCAGGACGGCTTTGACGGTAGAGGATTTGCCGGTACCCGGCAGACCGTAGAGCAGGGCGTGGTGGGACGGGAGTCCGGCGAGGAGTCGTTCGGTGTTCCTGATCAGGGGCTCGCGCTCCTTCTCGTAGCCGATCAAACCGCTCAAGCGCACCGGGTCGGGGCGCGGCACCGCCCTGAGACGGCCATCTTCCCAGCGAAACGCCCTGTGGCCTCCGAAGGGCCCCGCGCCGTGCGTGGCGTAATGCTGCGCGAGGGTCTCGACGAGGTCTCCCCAGTCCTCCGCCGCCGCGAGCTCGCGGGCCAGATCCCGGCGAGGCCCACCTGGATGCGATGGTTCGACATACGCCTCCGGGTCTCGCCAGGGCGTCCACACCCCCTCCAGCTCAGGCACGGCCGCCTCGACGAGGCCGAGCAGGGTCCCTGCATCGAGATCGAAGAGTATTTGGAGCGTGGTCAGGTCGCGGCGGGTCTGCTCCACGACGGTAGGAGAAAGCTCGCGCCTCTCCGCCCTGAGGCTGAAAGGGTTCTCTTCGTCCAGGAGACGCCCTGCCAGGTGCGACTGCCAGGCGTCGGGGAGAAGGTCCCCGGCCTCGACGGCCAGCTCCTCCCACAGCCGCCCGAAGGCCTCGGCCACGGCCGCGGGCTCGGGGCGCTCCGCCGCCAACAGCCCAAGGAGCGACACGAGATCCCGCGCGGCGGACGATGCCAGAACGCCCCGCAGCACGGCCAGCCCCCGTGCCCGTAGGAGCAAGTGTCCAACTCTGTCTTTATTCATACGGACGTCACTCTAGCAAAAACCGCCGGCGATCCCCCTTACCGTGCGCTGTCCTCCAGCAGAGACAGGATGCCCTCTCTTTGCCCGGAGCTGCGAAGAGGCCGTGGTGGCGAGCAACGGCGGTCGTTGTTTCAGCCGCCGAAGAGGCGCGACCAGAAGCCGCGGTTCTTGAGGGCGTTTAGCTCGGCTTCGAGGCGTATGCGCTCTTCGTAGATGGCGGATTTCTCTTCGACGAGCTCGACCTTCTCCTGCACGAGGCGTTCGCGTTCGGACTCGAGCCTTGCCTTCTCCTCTTCGAGGGTGGAGATGGTCTTCTCTTGCAGCTCGCGCTGGAACTCGAGGAGGTTGAGGCGTTCGATCTCGCTCCACAAGCGGTCTATCTCCGTGCGCGCCGCGTCCCTCTCCTGGCGGACATCCTCGATCTGGCGGGTGCGCTCCTCGAGGCGCGTCTTGTAGTCCTGGCCCTGCTGGAGCAGGCGCTCGTAGCGCTCGAACGGAACCGCCGGAAGACGCGAGGCGCCCTCAAAGGTCTCGTCTCCGATCACCTCCCCCTCGAAGACCTCCTCGTCCTCCGCGGCCTCGGAGTCGTTCGCGCCGGGCGAGCCGAGAGCGCGCGCCAGCTCCTCGACCTCCGAGAGCAGGAGGCTGTAGCCACCTCGGGCGGTGCGATCGGCATGCAGACGCCCCTCGGCCACGTAGCGCCGGACCGTACTAGCCGACCGGCCCAGAACCGCGGCCGCCCCGCCGAGCCCGATCCGCTCCTCCCTGACCTCCCTTGGGTCCATGACCGCATTCTACTGGCCGCCGTGGGCGACGGCCAGTAGAAGCCACCAGCAAATGGCTATCGGCAAGGCTGTGGAAGGCAAAAGTCGGAAAAACGAAGCGATAAGGTAGGCCGGACTTGAAGACCGGTCGCGTTTCGTGCCACCGTCGTCCGCCCACCGAAACCACAGCCGACTGCTGACCGCCGAAAGCCCCCGGCCCAGGGCTCGATCTCTCAGCCGCGGATCAAGCCCTGAAAACCTCCCCGTTCCTGACCTCGACCGGTATCTCGGGCAGGGGTTGGTTCGCGGGACCGTTCACGACCGCCCCGCCGTTCGTCGGGTCGAAGACCGAGCCGTGACAGGGGCAGGCCAGGTTGCCGTCGCTGTAGCCCACCGTACACTGCCGGTGCGTGCAGATCGCCGAGTACGCCGCGAAGTCGCCGCTTTCGAGGTGGACCAGTATCGCCTGCTGCCCGGTCTCCTCGTCGGTGAACTCGAGGGCCGAGCCCGGCTCCACTTCGGACTCCTGGGTGATGGGTTCGCCGCCCTCTATCTGAGCGACCCCGCCGCTCGTGCCCTCCTCCGTCGCCTCCCCGGCTCCTTCGACGGCGCCGGGAGTCTCGCCTTCTTCGCTCGCCTTATCATCGCCGCCGCCGCAGGCCGCGACCAGCGAAGCACCGGCGGCGCCAACCCCCAGGGCCGCCCCGAGCCTGATGAACTTTACGCGCGAGAAACGCTCCTCGGCCAAAACACCCTCCCAGATGGTCGCTAGCGGGTCTTCCGCCACACAGTTATACAGCAGACGTAAGCAGATATACGCAAGGCCGCCGGTTCCGGTTCTTCATTCCTTAGCCTCCAGCGCCACTTGTGCGTAGAATACAGCGGTTCCGTACCTTCGGGGAGGAGGCTTTCGGGTTGAGCGGCATGGCGTGGGTGAGGATGCTGGTCGGGGCCGTGTGGTTGAACGGCGCCATCGAGAAGTTCCTGAACCCCGAGTTTCCCCGACAGTTCGCTGCCAACCTCGACGCCGGCGGGTTCGTCTCCCAGGCACCGTCGTGCCGAACGCCGAGACAGCAGCGCAGCTCGCGCGCTTCGGAGAACTTGCGTTGGGACTGGCGCTCGTCCTCGGCCTGCTCACCAACCCGGCGGCGTTGGGGAGCATCCTCTTCAGCGTCGCGATCCTCTTCTCCCAGGGCGGCGTCAGGCTCGGGACGGGCCTGGCGGAGCCGGAGTTCCTCACCATAAACCTGCTCGTCGCCCTGATCTCGCTGGTTATCCTCTTCAGCCCCGCGTCGAAAGCTCTCTCCCTGGACGCGGCCCTGGCCCGCCACCGCCCACGCCTCTCCCCGTTGCTACTGAACCGCCGGGCAGGACGACGCAGAGGCCGGGCGTAGAGAGCATTTGCTGCTCCCCGGCGAGACGCCGGGGACTCCTCAGGATGCCAGGGATTCCAGAGTAGGGAGTCGTATTTTTCTTTTCCCCGGCTCCTGGCTAGAGCTCATCCTTCGAGACCAGGTCCTCCAGGGCTTCGACGCACTCGGAGGAGAGCTTTTGGCCGCTTTCTTTCTTGAGGATCATAAGAACCTTCTCCATGGGCATGGCGGGGCGGTAGGGGCGCTCCTGGGAGAGGGCGTCGAAGACGTCGGCGACGGCCAGGATGCGTGAGGACAGGTTCAGGTCTTCCGCGGATATGCCCCGTTGGTAGCCCGAGCCGTCTAGCTTCTCGTGGTGGTTGGCGGCCACCTCCGCGATGCCTCGGAAGGGAGCCACGCGCCTCAGAACTTCGTAGGTTAGCCTGGGATGCTGCTTTACCTTCGCAAACTCCTCGTCGGTGAGGGGTCCGGGCTTGTCCAGGATGCGGTTGGAGATGGCCAGCTTGCCGATGTCGTGCAGGAGACCGGCTCTCGTCTGGTCGTGTACGACGGACGCCGGGAGCCCCATATGCTCGGTCATCTTCGCCGCTGCCCGGGCGACGCCCTCGGAGTGCCGGTAGGTAAAGGGGGATTTGGCGTCGATGATCCGGGCGAAGGCGTGGGCGGTGAGGTCCAGCCACTCGGAGGTGGCTACCAGTATGCGATCCGCCGGTTCCATTAGGGAGACCGAGCGCGCGAGGTCCGGCTCGCCCAGGCTCTCCCAGAGCCGGCCTGCCCTAGCCTCGACCAGGAAGACGTCGACGAGCGTGGGATCGAACCACTCTTTGCGACGGGCGCGGGCTATCTCTTCCGCACGGACGGGACCGAAGGCGGTGTAGAAGACCTCGACCGTCTGGGCCAGACCGCAGATCCGGGCCAGGAGCGGTATCTCTTCTCCCCTGAGGCCGTCCGGATGTCCCGCCCCGTTCCAGTGCTCGTCGAGGTTGCGGATGGCCGCGGCCGTCTCCTCGGGGAAGCCCATCTGGCGCGAGATCTCCGCCCCACGCTCGCAGCGGATCTTCACCAGCTCGCGGGCGGCTTTCGGACCTTCGAGGCCTACGGCGAAGAAGCGCCGCGCCCTGGCCCATGCGGCTGCGTCGGGGCTCACGGTACGGGCCACGTACCGGAGCGCCCGGGGCAACCGGCTCCAGTTGACCGTCTTGACGTTCTTCTTGACGTCGAAGTCGTCGGCGCCGAAGAGGGCCGTCACCTTCCAGGCATTGCTCGAGCAGCCGGCGTCCTTCAGGAGCAGGGCGTAGAAGAGGGCTGAACGCTGCTCTTCCGAGAGTTGGAGCCGCTCGGCGATGGTCATCCCGATAAAGCAGGAGCGCAGGACGTGGCCTTCGGGCTGCCCCTCGACCATGTCGAGGACGAACGAGAGCGCCGAGAGCACCTCGGAGAGTCTGACCGTCGTCACGTCGACGTTTTCGCTGGATCCAGCCCTCAACACTCCCGCCCTCTTGCCGACGCTACTCTCCTACACAGCCGTTATCGGCCAATGTGCAGAGAAACTTTAATTTGCAGTCGTCAGCTTTCGGCAAGAACCCGGTACCGTCGGCTTCGTTCATCGGGCGAACGCCTGTTGGCAAGGCGGTCACCCCGAAGCAAGGCTGCCGAGGAACCCTCTCGTATCCGCGCGACAGCAGTGTTGGCGGTGGCTGACCAGCTACAAGAACGCCGGTACGATCTCGCCCTTCACGAGGTCGGCGAGGTGCTCACGTTCGCGGACAACGGCCCAGCGGTCGCCCTTTACCAGCACCTCGGCGGGGCGGGGCCTGGAGTTGTAGTTCGAGGCCATCGAGAAGCCGTAGGCGCCGGCGCTCATGAGGGCCAGCAGGTCTCCCTCGGCGG
>JAIVIG010000108.1:2787-4878 GCA_020200675.1 Actinomycetota bacterium | reverse complement strand
CTCCAGGGTCGGCCGGATGGCGTCGACGAGCTCTTTGGGGCCGGGCGCCTCTTCGTCCTTGTAGCGTATCCCCAAACCCCCGCCGATGTTGAAGTATTTGATGTCGAAGCCGCGGCGTTTGAGCTCGTCGACCAGCTGGGCGCTCTTCTCGACCGACTCGGCGTAGGGAGCGAGTTTGGTGATCTGGCTGCCTATGTGCTGGTGTACCCCGATTAGGTCTATGCACCGGTACTCCAACACCCTCTCGGCGAGCGCCAGGGCCTCGTCGACGGGGATGCCGAACTTGCTGGCGCCGTGGCCGGTCGAGACGTGGGCGTGGGTCTCGGGGTCCACGTCGGGGTTGACGCGCAGGGCGACGCGCGCCCTCTTGCCGTGGCGCGCGCCCAGGCGCTCGAGGTGCTCCAGCTCGGAGGCCGACTCGACGTTGAAGAGCAAAATGCGCTCGCCCAGACCCGCCATCAGCTCGTCCTCGGTCTTGCCGACCCCGGCGAAGACTACTTTTTTGGGATCGAACCCGGCCTTCATCGCCCGGTACAGCTCGCCACCCGAGACGATGTCCGCCCCCGCCCCGAAGGAGGCGAGCGAGCGCAGAACGGAGAGGTTGCTGTTCGCCTTGACCGCGTAGCAGATCATGTGGTCGAGACCCGAGAACGCCTCTTCGAGCTCCCGGTAGGCCTTCTCTAAAGCGTCGTAGCTGTAGACGTAGGTGGGGGTGCCCACGCTCCCGGCGATCTCGGAGAGGGCGACGTTCTCGCACCGGAGGCCGTCCTCCCCGTAGTAGTAAGAGTCCTCCAAAATAGACCTCCTGTTTGTCCCTCGTACCCGCCTGCATGGTATATTATCCGGCCCCCGAAATCCGAAACCCCGCGGGCCGCGCCCTGGCCTTCGAGGAGGAATATACTCCTCTCCGGAACCCGATGCGACGCCGAAAGCAATGAATATACCTAGCGAACAGCCAACCCCGAAAAAGCCGCCCCGCCTCCTCCTAAACCCCGTGCTCGCGGATCTCCCCGCCTACCCTTTGGCCCGCATGGACGAGCGCCGCCTGAAGCTCGAAGAGAAGGGGGTCCGACTCTTCGATTTCGGCACCGGCGACCCCCGTGAGCCGACGGACGAGAGGATCCGGCAGGCCCTCATAGCCAACGTCCCCGAGACCAGTCGGTACCCGAGCGCCGCCGGTACGAGGGAGCTGCGCGAGGCTCTTGTCGGCTTCATGCGCCGCCGCCACGGCGTCGTGCTCGACCCCGACACGGAGGTCCTGCCCGCCGCGGGCTCCAAAGAAGCCATCTTCCACGCGCCGCTCGCCTTCGTACACCCCTCGCACGAGCGGCGCGGCGTCGCCTACGGGACGCCGGGCTACCCCGTCTATGAGCGCGGCGCCCTCTTCGCCGGCGGGGAGGCCCTTCCGGTAAAGCTACGCAAGGAAGAGGATTTTCTGCTCTCCACCGGAGCCCTGGACCCGGCGAAGACGCGGGCGTTGTGGATCAACTACCCTCACAACCCCACCGGAGCGACCGCGACCCGCGCGTACCTCGAAGAGACCGCGAGCTTCTGCCGCGAGCACGACGTCCTGCTCTTCTCGGACGAGTGCTACAACGACGTCTACTCCGGCGACCCCCCGCCCTCGATCCTCGAAGTAACCAGAGAGCGCGCCCTGGCCTTCGTCTCCCTGAGCAAGCGCAGCGGCATGACCGGCTACCGCTCCGCGATGATAGCCGGCGACTCCGAACTCATAGCCGCCCTCAAGAAGCTCAGGCCCTCCATCGGCGTCGCCAGCCCCGGCTTCGTCCAACACGCCGCGACCGCCGCCTGGAGCGACGACGCCCACGTAAAAGAGCGCAACCGCGTCTTTTCCGAGAAGCGCGCCCTCTTCGAGAGCTTCTTCGAAAGGGTGGGCCTCCGGTATACCCCCACGAACGCGAGCCTCTACCTCTGGGCCGAGACGCCGGAAGAGTACGGCGGCGACGAGGAGACCTACGCCTTCAAGCTCCTCGAAGAGGGAATATTAGTAGCGCCCGGCTCCTCGTTCGGCCCCGGTGGCGAGGGCTACTTCCGTGTCGCCCTCGTGCCCACTTTAGAAGAGTGCGAAGA
>JAIVIG010000108.1:1367-2726 GCA_020200675.1 Actinomycetota bacterium | reverse complement strand
GTGGGAGCGTCTGGTTCGCTAACGCGCCGGGCCGTCCGGCAGCGGCCTCCTGCTAAACTGGCGCATGACCTGGCGCCGAATCGTTCTAGACCGGAAGGAACGTCTTAATGAGAGAGCAGGTAGAAGCCGCGTTCGAGAACCGGGCGTTGCTGGAGGAAGAGGAGTACCGCAAGCCGGTCTTAGACACCATCGCGGCTTTGGACTCGGGAGAGCTGCGGGTCGCGGAAAGAGAGAATGGCGAGTGGCGCTCCAACGCGTGGGTGATGAAGGCGATCTCGCTGTACTTCACGGTCGCGGAGATGCGGACCATCTACGCGGGGCCGTTCGAGTACCATGACAAGATCCCCACGAAGAAGAACCTCTCCGCGGCCGGGGTGCGCGTGGTCCCACCCGGTACGGTGCGCTACGGCGCCTTCGTCGAGCCGGGCGTCGTCGTGATGCCAGGTTACGTGAACATCGGCGCCTACGTGGGGAGCGGGACGATGGTGGACACCTGGGCGACGGTCGGTTCGGGAGCCCAAATCGGGCGTAACGTACACCTCGCCGGCGGCGTCGGTATAGGCGGCGTCCTGGAACCGCCGGGCGCGATGCCGGTAGTCATAGAAGACGGAGCGTTCGTCGGCTCGCGCGCCATAGTCGTCGAGGGCGTGCACGTCGAGGAGGAGGCGGTCCTCGGGGCGAACGTGGTCCTCACAGCCTCCACCCAGATCCTCGACGTCACCGGTGAGGAGGAAGTTATCTACAAGGGCCGCGTCCCCGCCCGCTCGGTCGTCGTCGCCGGCACCCGCACCAAAGAATTTCCCGCCGGCTCTTACCAGCTCCAGACCGCCCTGATCATAGGCAAGCGCCGCGAATCGACCGACCAGAAGACCTCCCTGAACGAGGCGCTGCGTCAGTTCGGGGTGAGCGTGTGAGGGAGCTTCCGACCGGAGAGAGGCTTCTCGAAGCGCTGCTCTTCTTCCTCGAACGCCCGAGCGTGACGGGCGATGAGAAGTGGCTTTGTGACGACCTCGAAGCACGCCTGGGAAATCTCCCCGGCTGGCGCGTCGAGCGCGTCTCCAACAACCTTATCGTCAGCCGCGTCTCGACAGACGTCTCACGCGAGCGGCTGGTCTTCGCCGGACACCTGGACACCGTGCCCGAGCCGGTGGGAGGTCTGCCGGTGCGAGTCGAGGGGGACCGCGTCTACGGTCGGGGGGCTTCGGACATGAAGGCCGGCGACGCCGTGATGCTCGCGCTCCTGGAGGGTCTCGGGTGGGAAAGTTCGTGGGCGGAACCCACCTTCGTGTTCTACGAGCGGGAGGAGGGACCGTACGTCGAGAACGGTCTCGAGACGGTCTTCGAGGAGTGCCCGTGGGT
>JAIVIG010000108.1:0-1307 GCA_020200675.1 Actinomycetota bacterium | reverse complement strand
GCGGGCGGGCCAAGAACGTCGTGCCCGACGAGTTCTGGATCAACGTGAACCACCGCTTCCCCCCAGGGCAGGGCCGCGACCACGTGGAGCGCGTCTTTGACGGGCTGCTGGAGAAAGCCGGAGGCCGGGCGCGCTACGAGATAGCGGACTTCGCCCCGAGCGGGTCGGCCGACCTGGATCACCCCCTCCTGCAAAGCTTCGTCTCCGACGGCCTCGTGGTACGCCCGAAGCAGGCCTGGACGGACGTCGCCCGCTTCACCCAGCACGGCGTCGCCGCCGCCAACTTCGGGCCCGGCCTCACAACCCAGGCCCACCAGCAGAACGAGTACGCGGAGCTTCCGCTCCTCCTCGAAAGCTACGAACGCCTTCGCGTGTTCCTGGAGGCAAGGCCTTAGCAGAGAGAACAGGAAGCCTCCGTCGTCGATCTCGATATCGCCGCCAGTTAAAGACAAACCAGCAACCCTCAAGGAAAGATGTACTGAGAGAGTGGGCTGTCTCTTGCGAGTTATCGGGGCCTCGAAAGCCTCTTAAGAACGTCGGTCCTGCCAAAAGCACAAAAAGAGGGCCAGGGTATCATAGCCCCGGCCCTTGCGCGTTTCTCCACCTCTAAACTAAGGCTGATTCCCTAGACGAAGCACGTAATCTCAATCTCCCATTCCGCGATGAAGCCATCGAGGTCCCAGTCCACTTCCGTTACGATGCACTCTCCTTCGTTATCATTCCTCGGGCCTACATTTTCTACGTCTACGTCCACGTCGACCTCACTGACGAGCGGGAAGAAGAACTCATCGACCTCAAATTCTTCGACCTCAAATTCAACGTCGTCCCAACGCTCGTCCCAGCGGTCCTCCCAACGATCCTGACGATTCTCGTGACGCTGAGTGTGATCGGCCATCGCCGGCCCTGCAATAGCCATGAGCATGGCTACCAACATAAGCCCCATCAATAGTCGTGCCTTCCAAGCCATCGATCTACCTCCTTCAGGCAATCGCTTCCTACTATGTACTACTACAATATCCGGCAGTTCGCGTAGAAGGAATACCTGGCCCTACGTTCTTAACAAACACCAATGACTTTTAACTACAGCCGCCTGAGAGAGGCACAAGTGGTTTGCGCCCCACGAGGGCCGCGGCGCAGTTGCGCGTTCTTGGGAGGAGAGAGCCGATCCTTAGCAGAGAGAACGAGGGCTCCCTAGTTAGGGAGCCCCCGCTCTTGGTTCGAAAGGTTCGAAGAAAGTAGATTAAGAGATATTACTCCTCGTCGTCATCGTCATCATCGTCGTCGTCGTCATCATCGTCGTCGTCATC
>JAIVIG010000107.1 GCA_020200675.1 Actinomycetota bacterium | reverse complement strand
CTTCCAGGTAGGTCTCGCGCGGCCGGTCGTCGCGGTCGTGCTTGTGCGGGGGGTAGCTCGACCAGTGGCCGCTGGGGGTTACAACCTCGACGACCAGCAGGCGCTCTGCCGGACGGTCCTCCATCAGGATAGGACGTATCTCCCGCTCCATGTTCCCCGAGCCGCGTACCTCGACCTCGATGTCCTCCGGGAGGATCAGCTGCGCCGCCGCTCCCTGCTCAGCGGGCGACGAGGTGACCGCCAACTCCAAGCTCGTAACGGCTTCGACGCGGTAGGCCGTCCCCGGAGGCAGGTAGAGGGCGCAGGGAGGGCCGTCGAACACGCTTTCGCGCCCCCCGATTTCTCTCCACTCCTCCCCTTCGGTGGAGACGTTGCACAGCCCGGAGAGGATCACCAGACAGACCTCTTCTTCTCCGGTCTGCCGCTCTACAGCCTGTCCCTCTTCTAGCCAAAAGACCTCGAAGCCCACGTAGCCCCACCCCGCCGACTCGGGGGTCACCTTCACGACGCTCCCGGCCTCCGGGGTGCTCTTGCTCCTCACGAGCAGATCGGGCATGTTCGGGCCTCCCTTGCACGGTGGTTATAGGTAACGGCGTTCCGCCTCCTTCTCCGCTTCGTAGCCCTCGCGGGCGGCGCGCACGGTGCCCATCTCGGAGGTTTCGGCGATAGGGACGTCCCACTGGGACTCGAAGTCCGGAACGGTCTCGCGGTTGGTCCGGATGTAGATCACCACCGTTTTGTCGACGTCTTTCGCCCTTTCGAGCGCGTCTCGAAGCTCGGGGATGGTGCTCGTCCGGATCACGTACGCTCCCAAAGACTCCGCGTTGGCCGCGAGGTCCACGGGCAGCGTCTCGCCGGGGTCTTCTTCGCTGTGGAGCCCCAGGGAACCGTTCTCCCGGTAGCGGTAGTGCGTACCGAAGCCGTCGGAACCGACCGCCTCGGAGAGCGCGCCGATGGAGGCGAAGCCGCTGTTGTCGACGAGCACTACGGTGAGTTTGTACCTCTCCTGGATCGAGGTGACCAGCTCCCCGTTGAGCATGAGGTAGGAGCCATCCCCGACCATGACGTAGACCTCCCGCTCGGGGGCGGCCATCTTCGCCCCCAGGCCCCCGGCGATCTCGTAGCCCATGCATGAGTACCCGTACTCGACCTGGTACCCCTTCGGGTCCCTGGTACGCCACAGCTTGTGCAGATCCCCAGGCATGGCCCCGGCGGCGCAGACGACGACGTCGGAGGGCTCGCTAATCGTGTTGACCGCCCCGATGACCTGGCTCTGGGCCGGCAAGGGCTCGTCGTTCGAGGTGTAGAAGCGCTCTACCTCGCGGTCCCAATCTTCAACCGCGTAGGTGACCTGCTCCCTGTAACCGGTCTCTACCTCGTACCCAAAAAAGGCTTCGGAGAGGGCTTCCAAGGTCGCCCGCGCGTCGCCGACGAGCGAAAGCCCCGCGTGTTTCGTGGCGTCGAGGTCCGCGACGTTGACGTTCACGAAACGCACCTGCGGGTTCTGGAAGGCGGTCTTGGAGGCAGTCGTGAAGTCGGTGTAGCGAGTGCCGATGCCGATGATGAGATCGGCTTCCTTTGCGGTGCGATTCGCGGCGCGGGTACCCGTGACCCCCACCGCGCCAACGGCCGAGGGGTGATCGTAGGGGAGGGAGCCCTTGCCTGCCTGCGTTTCGGAGACGGGGATGCCGGTGGTTTCGACGAAGCGTCGCAGGGCTTCGGTGGCCTCGGAGTAGATCACACCTCCCCCGGCGACTATCAGCGGACGCCGGGCTTCCCGGATGAGGGCAGTGGCCTCCTCGACGGCCGCGGTGTCGGGGAGCGGACGCCTTACGCGCCACACGCGGCGGGTGAGGAACTCTTCCGGGAAGTCGTAAGCCTCGGCCTGGACGTCCTGGGGCAGCGCCAGCGTCGCGGCGCCGGTCTCGGCCTGGTTGGTCAGAACGCGCATGGCCGAAAGCGCGGCGGGGATCAGCTGTTCCGGCCGGTAGATCCTGTCCCAGTACGCGGAGACGGGCCGGAAGCAGTCGTTGACCGTGAGGACGCCGTCGTGCGGGGTCTCTAACTGCTGTAGAACGGGGTCCGGCCCGCGCGAGGCGAAGACGTCGCCCGGCAAGAGCAGCACCGGCAGCCGGTTTATCGTGGCGAGGGCTGCGCCGGTGACCATGTTGGTGGCGCCGGGGCCTATAGAGGAGGTACACGCGAGGGTCGAGAGGCGGTTTTTCATCTTGGCGAAGCCGACGGCGGCGTGCACCATCCCCTGCTCGTTGCGCGCCTGATAGTAGGTGAGATCTTCGGCGTACTGCTGCAGCGCCTGCCCCATCCCCGCGACGTTGCCGTGGCCGAAGATACCGAAGCAACCGTGGAAAAAGCGGTGCTCCACCCCGTCGCGCTCCACGTACTGGTTTGCCAGGAACCTCACCAGCGCCTGGGCCGTCGTCAACCGTACCGTGCCCATCTCCTAACACACCTCCGTTTCGCGGATCTCGGTTAGCCTCTCCACGACCTCTCTAGACATTCGCGGATCTCTCCAGAAGTTCCTCGACCTCTTTTTCGGTCGGCATGTCGTCGGCGCACGCCAGGCGGGAAGCGACGATTGCCCCGGCCGCGTTCGCGAACCGGATGGTCCTCTCGGGGTCCCAGCCGGAGAGCAGCGCGTGGCAGAGGGCGCCCCCGAAGGCGTCGCCCGCGCCGAGACCGTTGACGACGTCTACCTCTATCGGCGGCGCCTCCGCGAGGCCCTCCGCGGTCCGGGCGAGGACACCATCTGGGCCCCGTTTCACTACCGCGAGCTCGAGGCCGAGGTCCAAGAGCGCTGCGGAGGCCTCGTGGGGGTCGTCGGTCCCGACCGCCACCTCGACCTCCTCCTGGTTGCCCACCCCAACCGTGGCGTGCTTCAACGCCTCGCGGTACCAGCGCTCCGTCTCTTCCCTCGAGTTCCACAGCATCGGCCGGTAGTCGAGATCTACGACCGTGATCCCCTCCGAACGCGCCTCCAGCGCCCCTAGCGTCGTGCTCCGGCTCGGCTCTTCGGAGAGGCCTGTGCCCGTGATCCAGAACAGCGGCGCCGATGAGATCTCCCCCAGGTCCAGGTCTTCGGCTCCGATGTTGCTGTCGGGGGCCTTCGGCTCCCTGTAGAAGAGCAGGGGGAAGTCGTCGGGAGGGTGGATCTCGCAGAAGGCGAGGGGTGTGCGCAGGTCCGGGTCGGTGTCCACGTACCGCGCGTCCACCCCGAACCCCTCCAGAGCGGCCCGCACATACGGCCCGAAGCCGTCGTCTCCCACCTTCGTTACCACCGCGGACCTGTGACCCAACCGCGCCGCCGCGACCGCCACATTCGTGGCGCTGCCGCCGAGCGATTTGGCGAAGGTCTTTACCTCGGCCAGCGGGACGCCGATCTGCTCGGGGTACAGGTCCACGCTGACTCGCCCCATCGTGATGACCTCGAGGTCCGACATCTAGGCTCCGTCCCCCCTTCTGCCGCCGAGCACGCCTCTGGCGAACTCCAGGCTCTTGCGCACGTCCTCGACGGGCCCCTTACCCTTCTCCGGCTCGTCGTCGAGCATGATGTCCTGCTCCAGCACGTACCATCCTCCGTACCCCGACTCCTCCAGCAGCCCGATCACACGCTCGATATCCACGTCCCCGTCGCCCAGAGCCTTGAATACCCCCCGGCTCACGGCGTCCTCGAAGCCGACCTTGCCCGCCGCGACCAGATCGGCGAGGAGACGGTCCACGTCCTTGAGGTGTACGACGCGAACCCTGCCGGCCGCGAGCTCGGCGACCATTACCGGGTCGTCGCCCCCGACCACGAGGTGCCCGGTGTCGAGGCAGAGCCCCGTCTCGCAGCCCTCGAGAAAACGCCGCACGTGATGCGGGCGCTCGATCGCGGTCCCGAAGTGGGGATGCACCGCGACGGTGAGGCCGTACCGGGCCCCTATCTCCTCCGCCAGTGAAAGGCCCTCGAATAGCTCGTCCCAACCGGCGTCGTCTAGCTCGACGTTCTCCTCGTAGCCATCCCCCCCGGCGTCGGCCGCCAGGATCAGCACATCGGCGCCCGCGGCGGCGAAGAACCCGGCCTGCCGCTCGACCGAGGCAAGCGCGTCCTCGCGCGCCTCCCGGCAGTGCAACACGACCGGCACGAACCCTCCCACCAGACCCAGGCCATACTCCCCCAGCACGCGCGAAGCCTCGGCGGGATCTTTGGGCAAGAAGCCCTCGGGACCCGACTCCATCGCCGGTAGGCCAAGGGAGGCGGCCTCTTCGAGCACCCGTCCGGTGTCCATCTGGTGGCCCCATCCCTCCACCTCGTTGACGCCCCAGGATATGGGAGCGCCCCCGATGCGTGTCGCTTGCGCTGCCACCTAGTCCACCTCTTCGTAGAAGACTTCGCCATCCCTGGTTTCGTGGGTCAGCCGTACAGGTCTCCCCTCGCGGTGCGAGCGCTCGGCGGCCTTTGCCAGGACGAACGCCGCGGCGGCGTCGGTGCCGCTCACCTCGGGGTCCCGGTCTTCGCGTATCGCCTGGGCGAAAGACTCCAGCCCCGCCACGTAGGCGTCGGCGAAGCGTTCGACGAAGTCGGAGACGTAGTCCTGGTGCGAGCTGTCGGGAGTGAGCGTCTCCACCAAGGACCGCCTGTGGTTGTCGACCCTGAGGGTGGCCTTCGAGCCCATGATCTCACTCGAGCACTCGTAGCCGTAGCCGGCGACGCGGCTGTTGTCTATAACGCCCAGAGTGCCCCCGGCGAAGCGGACGGTGACGACGGCGTTGTCTACGTCGCCCACCTCCTCGAAGCCAGGGTCCGAGAGCGCCGCCCCGAGCGCGGTTACCTCCTCGATCTCGCCGACGAGCCAGCGAGCCGTGTCGAAATCGTGCAGGGTAACGTCGGCGAAGAACCCCCCGGAGCCCTTTATGTAGTCGAAGCCGGGTGCCCGCATGTCCCGCAAGGAGGTGCGAAAGAGATATACCTCCCCGAC
>JAIVIG010000106.1 GCA_020200675.1 Actinomycetota bacterium | reverse complement strand
GCCCCGGCGTAGTCGAGCCCGTAGCCGACGACGAACTCGTCTGGCACCTCGAAGCCTACGTATTTGACGTCGAGCTCCACGCGCCTCCGGGAGGGCTTGGAGAGGAGCGAGCAGATCTCAAGCGAAGCGGGCTTGCGGGCGAGCAGGGAACGCCTGAGGTACGAGAGCGTGAGGCCTGTATCTATGATGTCCTCGACGATCAGGACGTGACGGCCGGTAATGTCCTCCTCAAGGTCCTTGAGGATGCGGACGACGCCGCTCGATGAGGTGCCGCTTCCGTAGGAGGTTATATCCATGAAATCCAGCTCGCACGGCAGGTCTATGTTGCGCATGAGGTCGCTCATCACCACGACCGCGCCACGCAAGATGCCCACGAGGAGCGGCTTCTCACCCCGATAATCCTCGGTGATGCGCGTGCCGATCTCGCGCACCTTCTCCCCGATCTCCTCGGAGGATATGAGCACCTCTTTCACGTCGGGCATCATACTGGACATACTCACGAGATTCTCGCCACCTCCAGCCTCAGTATTTTCTCCGTCTTCTCGTCCACCTTGAACCCCTCGTCCAGCTCTCCGAGCGCGATCCAGGCTACCTCCCCGCGCCAGTCCACCACCACGGGTGTCCGGCGCCGGAGATCACTCGGTACCTTCCTGTCCATCATCGCCCGCAAGACCTTCTTGGTCCCCCCGAGGCCGAGCGGCCTAATGCTATCCCCCTCCCGCGCCATCCGCACCCCGTATGGTCCCCTGGAGTCATCGAGGTATACAACCTCAGCCCGCGCCGCGTCGGCCGGATCATAGCGGAGAACCTCCCGTGCGGATACCCGCCATCCCCCGAACACCACCGTCTCTCCGGCCCGGACCTCCTCCTGCCAGGCCGGCAGCTCCGGCTCTCTGTAAAGGACCAGTTCCTCCCCGGCGCGGCCGGCGGCGACCACGCCTCCCGGCAGGTCCAACGTCCGCGTGCCTTCACCCCCCTCCATCAGCCCCAGCACCGCCTCCACGAGCGCCGAGCCGAGCGGCGGCGCGTCGGTGAGCAACGTCGAATAGGCCCGGCGCACCGCGTAGCGCCGGAGCGCCGGGTGCAGCTCCAGGAGCGCGTCGAGCTGCAAAACCACCTCTTCTCCCCTCCTCTCCACGACCCCGGTTGCAAGCTCTTCGAGGACTTCGAGGTCCTCGCGGGCGAGGGACGCGGCGCGCGCGAGGTTGCGGGCCGCTCCGGGGTAGAGCTCCTCCAGCACGGGCAAGACCTCAAGACGGACGCGGTTGCGGGCGTACTTGCCGGTCAGGTTCGTCGGGTCGGTGCGGTAGGGCTGGTTCAGGTCCGCCAGATACTCCAGGACCTCCCGGCGCGTACGCTCGATGAGGGGACGCTGGATCCCACCCCTCACCGGCGGGATGCCCGCGAGCCCGCGCAGACCGGTCCCCCGTGCCAGGTTCATGAATACCGTCTCGGCCACGTCGTCGGCCGTGTGGCCGGTCGCGACGGTACGCAGCCCCAGCCGGGCTGCCACCTCCTCGGCGAGCCTGTACCTCTCCTCGCGGGCCTTCTCCTGGAGGTTGGAACCGTCTTCGAGCCGGAGCCGCCGCACCTCGCAGCGTACCCTCAACCGGCCGCAGAGCCTGCGGACGAACTCCGCATCCTCGCGGGACCCTTCGCCGCGGAGGCCGTGGTCCACGTGCAGCACCGCCGGCTTACCCTCAAGGTCGAGGAGCACCCGCAGCAGCGCCACCGAGTCAGGACCGCCGGAGACAAGCACCAGCGGCCGACCCAGGTCCATGCCGTAACGCGCCGCCGTACGCCTTACGGTATCCGGGAAACGCGTAGCTCCCATGTGAACAGTTTAGAGAACCGCGGGAGGCTGTGGGGGCCCGCAACAGAAAAGACCGGGGCCGTTGTACCCCGGTCCCGCACCCTTTCTCAACAAGAGCTGTCCTGGTTCAGGCGCGCGCTTCCTGCTCGCGGGCCTGCCGCTCCACTTCTCCCTGCTGCTCCAGCATAGGCCGCTCTTCCGGGATCTGGACGTCGTTCACCGTTATGTTGACCTCGGTCACCCGCAGGCCGACCAGGCTCTCCACGCGGTTGATCACGTTGCGCCGCGCGGCCTCCGTGATCTGGGGTATCGACTGGCCGTACTCGATCGCCATCGTCAGGTCTATGGCAGCCTCTTCCTCGCCGACCTCTGCCGAGACGCCTTTGGCGAAGTTGCCGCCACCGCTCGTGCTGCCGCCTGTTACGCTCTGCAGGAACCCTCCGACGGCCGCGGAAGCTCCTCCACCCATCTGCACCTTCTCTATCTCTTGCGCGGCTATGCCAGCGATCTGGGAGACCACCGAGGTGCTGACAAAAGTATTGCCCTTGTCACTCTTGAGGGGGGTTCCCTGGCTACCGCTGCTCTGTTCGCTCATGCTCCGTCCTTTCCCACTCGTTCCATGTCCGTCAGGTTGTTGTATCCGTTGTGTGCTATCCGCCCCCGACCGCCTGCAACACTTCCTGGGGTCCGTTGAAACGGTCCTGGGCAGCGTTCCCGATCTGGTCTACGAAGTCTTGCGGTGCGCCGTTGCTCTCGGCCCCCGAAGCGACTTCCTCTCTGTCGGCCGGGAAGTTGATCCCTTCGAGATACTGCTGCATGTCGCCCATAGAACCAAGATCCACGGCTTACCCCACGCTTGCGTATACAACTGTGACAGTGCCTACCCTACCGTACCTCATCTTAAACTACCCGTGTTCCCCGTCCCGCGGGCACCTTGAAGAAGTTCTCGGAATAAACGAAAACGTTGTTCGCCGCACGTGAGTGGGGTTACAGGATCTGTTCGCGTGAGTGACGATCCCGTTCGATATGCGCGCCGCTCGGAGCCGGCGGCCCACCCCCTGTTCCCTGGTCTGGCTTCCGAAGGCTCCGTTACCAGCGGGCTGGTCGGAGAACGGGGCCAACGTAATGGCCGGCCTCCTCGTGAACGTCGTGCACGAAATGGGCCGCGTACCAGATCACCACGTCCTGGTTAAAGACGTCCTCTCCGTTGACAAAGCGGTCGAGCCCGGCCTCGTAGGGGGGTCCCGTGGCGGGGATCCCGTCGTCGATCTCGTCCTCGTGAAATCGCAGGATCCACACGTCAGCGCGCCCGAAAGCGTCCGCGACGCCATCGTCGTGGCCGGGGATCAACGTGTAAGCGTCGTCGGTCTGTGAGTTCTTGACCTGCCATCTTCGGCTACGTTCGGGGTTTCGGCGGCGCTTGGCTTCGAAATCGTGGGTGTGCCAGTTCGACGGGGGGAAGATGGGAGGTGAGTTGAACTCGCGGACCACATTGTTCTCCGCGGTGCCGATGTCGAAGTCGAACCTCCAGTAGACGTGGTGATGGTGAACCTCGCAGACGCACGAGTTTCGGACGGCGGAGAACCCGAAACGCGGACGGATGGTCCCGTCGGCGTGAAGGCGCCACTCGCTGATGTAGCGGTACCAGCCCGCCTCCATCTCGCTAACCAGCACCGTCTCCTGCCCCACGGTGTAGATCCCGACGCCAAGGAAGTTACCCGTGTCCGCCTCGGTCTCGAGGATCGTCTGCGCGGGCGCCGAGCACAGGCGTATTCCGGGAGCGACGTCCGTCCCGTTCGCCTGGATCCTGCTCTCCTGCCACGACCAGTCGCGGAAAGGACCGCAGGCGTTGCCGTCGTATTGAACGTTGAGGATCGGGGCGTGGGCCCGGAAGAGGACACGTTTGCCCCGATAATTCACGCGCCTGAGCTCGACGCCGGATCCGTTCGTCCCGGAAGAAGCGGCCGGCCTGACTACCAGGAAGCTCCAGAGCGTCGTGCCACCCTGGGTGACGGTGACCTGGAACTGGCCGGGGGTGCCCCGGGAAGCGGTGGGTTGGTTCGCGTTGGGCAGGCCGCAGATGGGGTTGTGTGCCGCCGCCCGCTCGGGAGCCCTGTCGTGGAATCGTGCCACCGTTCGATGGATCATGTTGACGCCGACGATCTCGTGGCGCGCTCCATCACCCTGGGGCATCAGCCCGACCGCGACCGTCCGCTCCACACGACCATCCGGTAGCTCCGCGTCGATGAGCGGTGGCATGGGAGTGTAGGGCGCGAGGTGCCCTTCGCGGATAGTCGGGCCGAGGTCTTGATCTTCGAGCAGTATCTCGACAGCTTCGTCGAACTCTTCCCTGGTGGGCAGCGGCTGGTAACCCGCCTGCGAGACGTCGACTGCTTCTCGATCGTCGAGGCGGCCGGTGGCCAGCACCACCCGGTTGTCCGTGTAGTCGTAGATCGTCGCGCGGTAACGGTCCGGCGGCGCCGGATCGTGAGCTTTGCCCCTGCCGGATGGTTCGAGGAGCTGGACCGAGAGTAGCCGGTTGCGTTTCCCGCGCAGACGTTCCCTGACCGAAGAGTGTTCTAGCGAGGCCCGCCTGGCTTCGTCGAAGGCGCCGCGACCCCTGCCGAGTTCTTCGACGTTGATCCGCAGATCACTCTGCTCGTTCTCGCTCATCGGGTCTACCCCCTGTTGATGCGTTCGCAACGTGTCTTGACCGTCACGGTGACTCGAGGTCGGAAGCCGCACGAAACGCTACGCCAGCGTGCCCGGCCCGCCTCTTGCGCTCTCTACCCGAAGACGATCGGAACTCTATCCAGGTGAAGTTCCTCTCCGGACCCGCTGGCGCTCTGCTCGAAAGCCTCGACCACCCCCAAACGCTGATTCGGCCTCCGGTCGAACTGCAGGTTTGCTTTGAACTCGCCTATCACCCCGTTGCTGCCGCCCTGCGTCGGCCCCTGGGCTATCACCGTCCCGTCGTCGTCACGTATCCTCAGTGAGATAGTTCCTTCGAAGGCTGTCCCGTACCCGGCAACGTGGGCAGGGTTCCTCACCACGTCCCCAGGCGCCGGGTGGTTGATCTTGATGAACGGACGCCCGGAGTCCTCGTCGATCTCTCTCATCATCGTTCTCCCCCTTCGTCACGGCGGAGCATCCAGGCCCCACGCTCC
>JAIVIG010000370.1 GCA_020200675.1 Actinomycetota bacterium | reverse complement strand
CTTCCAAACGATCGTAGCCCTCCATAACGCTGTCGACCCCGCAGACGTGCAGGGCCGCCCCGTCCCTACGCAGGGTGTAGACGCCGTTGCTCACGTCCACGACGCCCGCGGAGGAGAGGGCGCGTCGCACGGCGCCGGCGTCGTTCATGTGGTCGTGGTTGCCGAGGACCGCCACCACCCCGTCGGCGGCCCGGAGTCTTCCGAGCGGCTCGGGCAGACCGGAGATGTAGTCGACGGAGACGGCAACGAAGTCGCCGGTGATCGTCACGAGGTCCGGCTCCTTCTCGCTGACGAGGTCCACCACGCGTTCGAGTCGTTCCGGCGTCATCCAACCATCGAGGTGGAAGTCGCTGATATGGACGATGCGATACCCATCGAAAGGAGGCGCGAGCCGGGGCAGGGTGAGCGTTACGCGCTCCACCGCGACCCAGTACGGCTCGACGTACCGCGAGTAGAGGAACACACCCACCCCGACCGCCGCGCCGAGGGACACAAGTCGATATAGTGCGCGCCGGTTCATGGCGCTAGTTTAGACGCCGCAAGCTGCCTGGACCGGGCTCCGCCTGGCGAGAGCGAGCCGCGTACCGGTTCTCCACGCCGCGGAGAATGGTTCGGCCCCTGCATGCAAAGCGTGAAGACCTCTAGGGATTGTGTGGTCGATCAGGCACAGCCCAAGGGGCAGTGCATGCGGCACAAAGGGGTAGCTAACGACGCGCGGTGAAAGATACACTTCGCCGCGATCGTTTAGAGAGGATCGCATTTGATTCGTCTTCCGGGCAACGTGAGGTTCGGTGTACTGATAATCGCGGTGGTTTTGGCGGGTCTCGCCCTGCGTCTCGCATGGGGACTGCACGGGCCCGAGGTCTTCGGGCTGGGCTTCGAGGCGCGGGCACAAGAGACCGCCGATTGCCCGGACGGACGGGTAGTAAACGAGTTCGTCGGGTACGGCGCCCAGCTCACCGACGACTTCGACACCACGCGTCCCTTCCGCGTCAACTACGACCTGAGGTCAGCTGGACGCGAGGAACCCTCCCTGGACATCGTCGCGCTCGACGAGAACGGCGCTAGGTCCGTCGACGCCTTACAGAGCGGAGAAGGCACCGGGAAGACCCGCGTGAACGACTCCCCGGGGACCTACTACCTCGACATCGAGACCACCGGCGACGCCGACTACACCGTGACCGTCGAGCAGTGCGAAGAAGAAGACACGGGCGCTGGTCCGAGCGAACAGGACCGGGGATCAAACGGACGGTTTACCCAGATCGCCCAGCGGGACCAACCCACCGAGGCCGTCGTCAACGACGATGTCACCGATGACCTCGACGAGGATCTCGACGAGGATCTGGGCGACGATCTGGACGGCCCGGACGAAGACCCCGATGAGCTAGACGAGGAGGCGAACGGCGCACGGGCCCGGTCCTCCGGTGAGGACCGGCGCGGCGATCGCGAGAGCCGTCGCACGCTCCTGGAGGCAGGCGGCCCGGAGGATGGCCCGGTGCCCGCGCTGCCGGGCGGCGGTTGCCCGACGGAATTCCCCGTAGAGCAGGACAACGCCTGCTACCGCTGAGACCGGACGCTCCGGCGAGAAAAAAGGGAAGCAAACACTAACCTCGTAGCCTGCCTCCTGCTCTCACGCATCGCCGTGTCCAGCAAGCTCATCGTTACCCTCATCGAGACGTATTCGCGAGAAACCCATCTCATCACATCGGCACGGGGCCAGGAGGGAACCCGGCGGTCTGTAGAGGCAGGTCAAAAGCCGTACTAAACTTCTCCCGTGGACTTACCCACGAGGCCCACGGCGCGGCCTCACCGCAACCACGGACTCTTCTCGGACCACTACCTGGACCACACGCTGCCCGGACGCCCGGACTGGCGGGCGCTCGCGGACGAGGCCCGGCTAGCGATGGAGGAGATAGCCCGCGTCTTCGAGTCCTATGCCCCGAGCGAGAACGAGGCGCAGACGGAAGAGGGACTGGTAAAGCCGGTCCTGCGCGTCCTCGGGCACGACTTCGAGGTACAGCCCGCGCTCGCAACCCCCGACGGCACCAAGCGCCCCGACTACGTCTTCTACCGCGACGCGGGCACGCTCGACGCGAACAAAAACCGGACCCTCAACGAGGATCCCGGCCTACCGTATCGGACCGCTGGTGTGTTTTCCTGTTGGTTTCGCCGATCATCTCTGTACAAAAGCACCCATATGCGAAGGGTCGAAGCCCCGAAGGACCCCGACCCGACAGACAACCGCCCCAGAGGGTTCACTCCCTTCGAGGACGTGCATCGCGATGGATGAGGCGTCCATCTACAGGGTAAAAGCTGGTTCGGGTGGCGTCCGTCGATACAATTATCGGCCAAAGCCTTGCGAAACTTTAAAGGCCGGAGCCCCGTAGGACCCCGGCCCCGTGCATAGCGTCGCTGAGTGCCGCTTAGTAACCCGTGATTAGCATCTCCGGGTACATTGTGTCGGAGGGAGCAGAGCTATGGGAGAGTCCCTGAGCGTGCCCCTGCTCGTGTTCCAATACCTGCTCGTAGTCAGAAGGCCCAGCTCCTAAGTCGTCTAAAGCACAATTATCGAGGTAGATGGCATCCGTGAAATTGCCGTGCTCATCTACTGCCCACTCGTAGTAGCCAACGCTACCGCCAAGCTCGTAGCAGGTATTGTAGATTGGGGTGGCGTCTGCCGGCATAGCAGTAGCCATAGCCAGAAGAAGCGTCGCTATAGAGAGCTTCGCCACCCTATACGTGGTCTCTAGAGTCACTAACATTCGCCCTGTTCACCACATCACGGTTTCATAGGTGGGCAACGTATAGTACGACCTTCGACCAGTACAGGTATGAACCAGGTTAATTTCGGCAAAGCGCAAAATCTTGGGGATAGGCGTCTTCGATCACCTAGGTCAGGGAGCCACCGTCGCCTGCCGTAGATAGTTCGGGTGATGAACGACCATTACGCTGATTTGTAAGGGTCTATTCTTGCCTGATGGAGGTTCTGACACTTTCGTAGTTCCGACTGCCGGTACTGGTTCATTAGGACCAGCAGTCGGGATGACAAGACCGCACTTACGGTAGGGGCGTCGGCAAGGAGGAGCTAGCCGCTAGATATTACGCGTTGATGTACTCATACAAAAGAAGGCGCGGAGAGGGGGCTGCTTCGGGAAGGGACCCGTCGGACCGTGGAGGCAGATCAGGCGCCGTATTAAACTTCTCTCATGGACCTATCTACGGGACCTGCGACGCGTCCCCACCGCAACCACGGGCTGTTCTCGGACCACTACCTGGAGCACACGCTGCCCGGACGCCCGGACCGTGGGGCGCTCGCGGACGAGGCCCGGCCAGTAATGGAGAAGATGGCCAGCGTCTTCGAGTCCTATGCCTCGAGGGTCAGCGTTTCTTCCCTATTATTGGCCTTCGTCATCGACACGTTACGAGCATCTTGCCACGAGTGCCGGGCCGGCGCACCCTCACCTCGGCGTTCGGTCGCGGCCCTTCGTACCGGATCGGTTCGACGGCTCCGGAACTATGTCCGAGGGCAGGCCCGTCGCCACGATCTCCAACGTCCTCGCCTCCTCGGTGCCATAGAGCTTGAGTTCTGCGCCCTCGGCTGAGTACCCCCCGCCCGAGGAGACGTTCTCTCCCACCTAAGTCTCGGGGTTCAAGGGGTCCGTGTTCTCCAGGGAGAGCCTCGCCACGTAGCCCAAGACCTCGGACGCAGCCTCATCGGCGGCGTCGCGGGCGCAACTGTTGAGCACGTCGAGCTTCGCGTTCAGATCTTCGACGAGGGAGGGACCTGCAGGTCGAGGATGCTCCCGTCCTCGCCGAGCCGCAATTCGATGAGGGTTCCGGATCCTTCCTTGACGGTCCGGATCGTCTGGCCCTCCTCGTTCTGGTACTCCTCCTCGGCCGGCAGCTCGGCGAGGCTCCCGACCGGTTTCTGGTTCACGAGGTCGCCGGCCTCGTCCAAAGTGATCTCGACGACGACACCAGACTCGTCGACGGCCCGCTGCACGGTCTGGCCAGCCTCGTCGGTGGTGCGGTTCAAGAGCTGGCCGCCGGGGAGATTCTCGGCGATCTGCCCGACCTGATCCAGGGCCTTACCGGCGGCCTCTTGCGCGCCCTCGGCGATCTGTCCTACCTGGCCGGCCGTCTGCCCCACGGCCCCCGTGACCCGACCGGCCGCAGCTCCAGCGGCGTTCCGCGCTCCTCGCGCGGTCCGTTCGGGTTCCCCCGCGGCCTCCTCTTGCGCTTGCCGGGCCGCCTCGCCCACCGCGCCCTCCACCCCGACCCCACGAGCCGCCTGGTGGAGCGATTCCTCGATCTTCGAGTAGGAGCCGGCCATATCCCGGATCTGCGCCTCCGAGTCGCCCTCCGGGAGCTGCTCCGCCAGGTCCTCTAGCTGGGCGCGATCACCTTGAAGTATGCCCTCGAGCCGCCCGAGCGAGTCGCCGTAAAAGTCCCGGGCGCTTTGCACGGTCTGCTCTTGGATCCGCTGCCGCAGGTTCCGTTCCCCTTCCGGCACTTCCTCTCCTCTCGCACGACGGCGGTCGCCGCTTAGGGCCCGGAGGTTAGGCTCGGGGTCTTATCACACGCGTTCTCCGTTTAGTGCTTCTTTCGCCCCAGCGTACCCGCGCCCGGTGTACTTGCAAGCCGCGTCCGTCGTCGCTGCCCCAAATCCCCAAGCCCCCCGATCCCGGTCTCCGGGACGGAGTGTAACGTCTCGTTCTTGTCCTTGTCTAACATACAGAGGCAAACGGGGCAACACAACAAGAGAGGGAGGGCGGATGAAGAGGAACCGGCCGGATCGCACGCCCCACACTCGAGGAGCCCTGGGCAACGGAACAGTTCCGCAGGGAGGTATCGAAATGGGACATAATGGCGGTGAGGACGCCCACGCAGACCCGATACGGGTGGGGGCATCCGGGCGACTGGAAGGGGAGAACGGAGGGACGCATGGCGATAGACGTATCGTTGTTCAACAACTCGGTGACCACGTTGGTCGGCCACCTCACCAGCTTCTACGGGGATGAAGCAACACTCGAGACCTACGTAATCTGTGCGAGGGTCAAGAGCCCGGACGTACCGGGCGGGAGCGCGATCAATTGGATAGTGAACCCCGGGAGCGAGCAACTGGCCGGCGGTCTGCTGCGCGAGGTAGTGAAGGCCGTCGAGGGCAACGGGAATGGAGCGGGACAGAAGTAAGCTTCCTTCCCAACGCCCACTCCGGGCATCAAGGGTGAACCCCAAAGATAGGGGGAGCCGGCACAGGACCCCGGCCCGCTACACTGCGTGGACGGTCGCCCGTCGATGGCCGATCCGCCCTCGCCTCGTTCGGACGGTTTCGACCGGGGGTGTAATCCGGTGAGCATCGGGAATCGGGACCTGGTCGCGCGGGCCTCCAGAGGCGACGTCGACGCCTTCTCGAAACTGGTCCGGGAGCACTCCAGCATGGTACACCGGGTCGCGCTCCGCGTACTCGGGGCCGAAGATGCCCAGGACGCGAGCCAAGAGGTCTGGATCCGGGTCTGGGCAAACATAAAGAACTTCAGGGGCGAAAGCGCCTTCAGCACCTGGCTTTACAGGATCACGATGAACACCTGCCTGGGAGCCCTACGGAAAAGGCGAACCCGCGAGGCGCGAGAGCTTGGCGAAGAGACGACGTACCTTACGGAAATCCCTGGGGACGATGCCGATCCCGAAGAAGCGTCTCTCGGCTCGGAGCGCCGGAATGAGATATGGGCGGCCCTCCGCCACGTGCGAGCGGAGCATGGGGCCGCGTTGGTCCTCAGGCATATGGAGGGCCTCTCCTACGCCGAGATAGCCGAGGTGCTCGGCGTCCCGGTCGGGACGGCCAAGGGCTGGACCAGCAGGGGCCGGGCCGCCATGCTCGTAGCCCTCGCGAAGAAAAACCACGGCGGCGCCGGAACGCGGAGGAAGCCGCCGGCAGACGCCGGCGAACCAGGAGGAACGCTGGGAGGCGCTCCAGAAGACCGGAGCGTACGCCGAGGACAAGCGCGCATAGTATCGGCTACTCACCACAATTAATGACCGCAAACAACAACCCTGTCAACAAACGATAGCGAAACTTTGGTATTCCTAGCCAAGGAGTTTATGCCAGGGCGATGGGTTGCCCCTGGAGAAGACTGCTAAGGGAGGAGTAGGGGGAACTTAGCGGGGTGCCATCCCGGTGCGGGTGATTTACCCTTACGTCAGAAGGAGCTAAGGGACGAAACCTGAGGAAGACTTTAAGCTACTAGAAACCCTCTTCGTAGAGCTGGACCCTCGCCGTCCTCAACTCACCGCTAATTCGGTGGCACAACTGGCGTCACCTACCGCACATGAAGGACGAAGTGTTGAGTCCCGTAGGGGTACTGATGGAGAATCTGCCTATCGCCCTGCCTGCGGACGAGGCGCGAGCCGAAGCGGAAGGAGCGATGGGGCGGCTAGTAGAGATCACACGCTCCGGCCAGGAGGCACGGCGGGATCTGCTCAACTGGCTGCGCGTGGAGTTCGGCGTGGAGAAGCCGGGGCAGAAGCTCGAAGACTTCGCCGCCCTCGACACCGACGCGCGCTCGGGCTACGCCGAAGTAGCGATCCCCGTGCGCGAGAGCCGGGAAGAAGCCGCGAGGCTGGAGAATCGCCTCTCCGAGCTCGTCAACCGAGCTTACGGCCTCACGCCGGGGGAAGTGGAACTGCTCTGGTCCACTGCTCCGCCCCGGATGTCCAGGGGTTAGGGGAAGCGAGGCGTCGAGGGGCGTCGCAGGAGCTCGCCCGTCCGGAGTGCGTCCCTTACCTGCGTACCACCAAGACCGGACAGTGAGCGTGCCGAACGACGCTATCGGAGACGCTCCCCATGAGGGCCCGCCTCAACCCCCCGAGCCCCCGGCTCCCCATGACGATCAGACCTGCGCCCAACTCTTCGCTGAGCCTGATGATCGCCTGGTCTTTCGGCCCTTGCATCTGGAGGTGCGCCTCCGCGACGGTACCCCCGGCCTCCTGGACCTTCCTCACCTGCTCGTCGAGCACGTTCTGGGCTTCCTGCCGGATCGCTTCGGAAGCTTCTTCGTAGGTCCCGTACCGCAAGCCGGATTCGTGCGCCGCGTAGATCGGGTCGGGTGTCCCGGGTCCCACGGTGACGACGTGCAGTTCGGAGTTGGTGCTGTTGGCTACGTCGACGGCCGTGGAGAGCGCCAGATCCGCGTCCGCGGAACCGTCGGTGGCGAGCAGTACTCTTGTCGGGAAGATGCTCATTCTCAACCTCCTCTTCTCCAAGTATTCTACACTCGGGACGGCGCAGTCTGAAGGACGGCGGCTCGAAGGACTCCGTCTGGGAGCTCGTCACTGTGAACGCCGGCGTAGAGTAAGGTATAGGAATGCGCATAACCATCACCACCGCCGGCTCGCGCGGCGACGTGCAGCCCTACGTCGCGCTCGGGCTCGGTCTAAGAGAGGCCGGTCACGAGGTTCGACTGGCGACCTACGCTCCCTTCGAGGGTTTTGTACGCGGGCGCGGGCTGGGCTACTATCCGATCACGGGCGATCCGGGCGGGGCCGTGGCGGAGCTGCTCGTCGCCGAGTACCGGGAGGCCTGCCGGGACGCCGACGCGGTCGTCTACTCGCCGGTTGGGTTCCTCGGCTACCACGTAGCGGAGAAGATGGACATCCCGGCTATAGGAGCCGCGGTGCAGCCCCTGTTCAGCCGCACCCGCCGTTTCCCGAGCTCCCTCCTCGGAAGGCCGCCTGGCAGGCTCCTCGAAGAAGGGCCTCACGGCAGCCTCTACAACCGCCTGACCTACCTCGCCGCGGAGCAGCTCTTCTGGCAGACCATGCGGCCGGTGGTCGCCGAAGCCCGCGCGGAGCTCGGCCTAGATCCCCTGCCGTTCCTCGGTCCCTTCGGGGACGCGGACCAGCGGCGCCTGCCCATACTCTACGGCTGGAGCCCGAGCGTGCTTTCCCAGCCGCCCGAATGGGGAGGCCAGTTGTGCACGACCGGCTACTGGTTCCTGGACCGGCCCGGCTGGCGACCCCCGGACGAGCTGGTTGACTTCCTGGATGCCGGGCCGCCGCCGGTGAGCGTCGGCTTCGGCAGCATGAACAACGTTGACCCCGAGGAGATCACCACGCGTGTGCTGGAGGCGCTGCGGCGCTCCGGCCAGAGGGGTATCCTGCTCACCGGGTGGAGTGGCATCGGCCGCGCCGACCTGCCGGACGAGGTCTTCAAGACGGCCGAGGTTCCCCACGACTGGCTCTTCGGCCGGGTGCGGGCGGCGGTACACCACGGCGGCGCCGGCACCACGGCGGCCTCGTTGCGGGCCGGCTTACCGACCGTCGTGGTCCCGTTTTTCTTGGATCAGGCGTTCTGGGGCTGGCGGGTAGCGAAGCTAGGCGTGGGGCCCGAGCCCGTGGCGCGCAAGAAGCTGACCTCCGAACGGCTCGCCGCGGCGATCCTGCGGGCCGCGACCGACGCCGACGTGGAGAAGCGAGCGCGGCTCCTGGGCGAGAAGATCCGGGCGGAGGACGGCGTGACACGCGCGGTTGAGGCCTTCCACCGCATTTTCGCGCACGTATGAACTACTGAGGGAACAGGTCGACCGAGGCGAGATAGACCACACGAAGGAAAGGGGCGAAGGTGAGCTTTACGGAGCACGAGCCGCGTAGCGGCTCTAGGTTCTACGAGGAACGTTGGGAACGGGCGGGCGCACGCGACGTAGAGGAGCAGAAGTCGCTCAGCGTCGTGGGGAACCTGGACGGGGACTGGAGGGTCGAGCGACTGAGCGGGCCGGTGCCGATGCCCTTTGTGTGGAAGCGGATCCGGGCCGGACGGGGAACGACGCGCCTCTCTCCCCCACTCCGGCGGAGAAGCGGCCTGCCCCTGGAGCCGAAGCTGCCCTTCAGACTGGAGCAGCGCGAGGGGCACGTCGCCCTGATCTACCAGGGCCCCCTCTCCTTCCTGGTCGACGAGCTGCGCCTGGAGGAGGACGGGTCTTGGCTGGGGCGGGCGAACGCGGTCGGAATCCGCTACGCGTGGTTCCGGATGGTCCCGGTAGAGAGCACCATAAATCCCGCGAGCGGGATTCGACTCTAACCTCCCTAAACGCAGAACAGCCGCTCGCCCGACGACGGAGAGAGTATCGAGATTAGCCTCAGACTCGTCGGCTCACGCCGCCGACTGCTTCTCTCGCTCGATCGGGACGGCCCCAGCAGCGGGCTCCTCGACGAAGAAGCTCTCGGGGTCGATGGGGAAAGCCACCTTGAGCTCCCTGCCAGGATTCATGCCCTCAACGATCTCCAAAGCGCGCCGAATGCTCTCGGCCTGCACAGCTACCCTGTAGCGGATAGCCCCCCTGCCTACTTCCACCGTTATTCTTACCACTCGACGTCCCCCTCTCTGCACGAAACCGTACCGCCTACTCGCATTCACAGCACGTTTGTTACAGCACCAATTTACACCATTTCTTAAACTTCTGCGCTGCAGACATGCGCGCAGCCGAGGTAGGTTGTCTCCGTGATCCGCCGGTTGTCTGCGTCGTTGTAGGGACCTCTACCGGTCCGAGCTTCCTCCACCCTTTCGGCGACCTCGGCTGCTTCGGCATCCTAAACGTCGGTCGGCACGACGAGCGTGCGGCCGCTCTGAGACTCTACATACTTGACGCTTACGCCCTCTTCGTGAGGGCTTTGTAGGTCTGGTGGAGGTGGTCGGAGACGGTAACGACGGCGAAGACGGTGGCGATCAGGCGCGTCACGCGTGGCGCGAGTACGAGCCCGTAGGTGAAAAAGGAGGAGAGCCACATCCCGACGCAGAACTGGCAGCTCAGCAACTCGCCTATGGACCTGCGCAGGCCCGTACCGCGGGGCTTCTCCTCGACGTTCTTGGGGCTCTCCTTCTCCTGACGCTCGGTGAACGGGGCGCGTATGGGGCTCGTGACCGCGTCGTTGGATACCACGAAGCTGAGCTTGTGGGCCGCCACCCCGAGCAAGGCGATGTCCCTCGCCTCTATCCGCTCGGGTATAGGACGTCCCATACGCTTCGCGGCCAGGAGGAACACGGCGAAGATCAGGTTAAAAACACCGGCCAGCGTGGCGTAGGAGGGGAGCTCCTGCTCCTCGGCTCCGTAGCCCTCGAAGACGTCCTCCACCACCTTGTTGTTCTGCTCTGCCTGCTGCACCTGGTCGCTCAAGTCCTGGCTCCCCTCGTCGTTACGATCCGCTGTTTGCCCGTCGATTATACCGGGAGGCCCAGGGAGGAAAGCCAAGCAGATTACAGCGAGCCAGAAATGGCCCTAAATGTGTAGGCCCCGTCTTCGACGGGGCGCCGTCAGCAGTTAGCCATCAGCCCTCAGCTACCGCTCTTGCCAACGGTGTTCCCCGTCGTCGAACGCCGAACGGCTCCGCCAGCCGCATCCGGGAAAGGCAGGGGCGACCGTCTCGTGTTCGCGCGGCCTTTGCAAGGATCGTCCCCGAAAACTGATCGCTGACAGCTGATGGCTGATAGCTTTCATTTACGATAGGCTACACGAAGAGAGCAGACGGGAGCGTAGAGAATTTGGGTATCGTCGTCCAGAAATACGGCGGCAGTTCGGTGGCCACGGCGGAGTACATAAAGGCCGTGGCCGAGAGGGTGAAGAAGGCCCGCGAGGAAGAGGGCCGCAGGCGGGGATGAAGATCACCGGCCGCTACGGGTCCGGCGTGATCTCCGGGATAAACCCCGAGAGGATGCGGAGCCTCCTCGCCGAGGGGCAGGTAGTCATCGTCGCCGGTTTTCAGGGCATGAACGCCCTCGGGGACGTCATGACGCTCGGGCGCGGCGGCTCGGACACGACCGCCGTCGCGCTCGCGGCGGCCTTGAGGGCGGACCGCTGCGAGATCTACACGGACGTCGAGGGAATCTACACGGCCGATCCCAGGATAGTCCCCGAGGCGCGGCGGATAAGGGAGATATCGCCGTCGGAGATGGCCGAGATGGCGTGGCGAGGAGCGAAGGTGATGCACCCGCGGGCGGTCGAGCTCGGGGCGTTGTACGGTGTGGAGATCCACGTCCGCTGCTCTTTCAACGAGAACCCGGGCACCGCTATAAAGGAGGTTAGAGACTTGGAGCGTTTGGAGACCCGCGAGACCGTAGCCGGCATCGTCCACGACCTCGACGTTTCGCGCGTAGCCCTGACCGGTATCCGCACCGGCCCCGGCACGATGAGCCGCATCTTCGCCCCCCTGGCCGAGGCGGGCGTCTCGGTGGACGTCATCGTCGAGAGCGCCCCGAAGGAGGGAGCATCCGACGTAGCCTTCACGGTAAGCCGCGCCGGTTTCGCCGAGGCGTACCGCCTGGCAGGTGAGATCGCCGAACCTATAGGCGGCCGGGTCGAGGGAGAAGAGAACCTGGGCAAGGTAAGCGTGGTGGGGACGGGGATGCTCAACCGCCCCGGCTACGCGGCGAAGATGTTCGACACTCTGGGGAAGGCGGGCATCCCCATCAGGATGGTCTCGACCTCGGAGATCCAGGTAACATGTGTTATACCTGCTGCACAGGTGGAGGAGGCGGTCAGGCGCCTCCACGAGGAATTCGAACTGGAGGAGAGAGATGTTTAGCGGCGCGTTCACGGCCCTGGTTACCCCGTTCAAGAACGGCGAGGTAGACGTCGAGGCCCTGGAGAGCCTCGTCGAGTTCCAGATAGAAGGGGGCATCGACGGCCTCGTTCCCTGCGGCACGACCGGAGAGTCCCCGACCTTGAGCGAGGAGGAGGATCGTCTCGTCATCGAGACCGTCGTGCGCGTGACGGGCGGCCGGGTCCCGGTCGTGGCGGGCACGGGCTCGAACAACACCGCGAGCGCGATCAAGTACACGAAGATGGCCGAAGAGGTCGGGGCCGACGGCTCGCTACAGGTCGCCCCGTACTACAACAAGCCGACCCAGGAGGGCCTGTTCAGGCACTTCGCCGCCATCGCCGAGAACACCTCGCTCCCCCTCGTCCTCTACAACATCCCGGGCCGGACGAACGTGACCATAGCTCCGGATACTATCGCACAACTCTCCGAGATACCGAACATAGTCGGAGTCAAGGAGTCCACGCTCTCGATGAACATGGTGAGCGACATAAGGCGCCTGTGTGGCGAGGAGTTCGACGTACTCTCCGGCGACGACCCGATGACGCTCCCCCTGCTGGCCCTGGGAGGGACCGGCGTGATCTCCGTCGTCTCGAACATCGCCCCCGGTGCGGTCTCGGACATGGTGGCCGCCATGAACTCCGGCGACCTCGCGCGGGGCCGCGAACTCCACTACAGGCTCCTCCCGCTTATCAGGGCGCTCTCCGTCGAGACCAACCCCATACCCATCAAGGCCGCCGCCTCCCTCCTCGGGCTCTGCTCCGACGAGTTGCGCCTCCCCCTCGTCCCGATGTCCGGCGAGAACCTCCGCAACCTAGAGACCGTCATGGAGGGGAGCGCGACCCTCCTGCCCACCCCCGAAGAGGTGTTGTGACCCGCGTAGCCATAATCGGCGCGGCGGGACGCATGGGCCGCGAGCTCTGCCAGGCCGCCCTCGAAACAGACGGCATCGAACTCGTCGGCGGCACCGAGGGTCCAGGAGCCCCCGAGCTCGGCGCCGATCTCGGCGAGCTCTGCGGTGCGGGCAAGATCGGCGTCGCCCTGACCGAAGACCCGCCCCAAGAAGCCGAGGTCCTCATCGAGTTCACCATCCCCGAGGCCACGGTAGATCACCTCTCCTACCGCAAGCCGGTCGTCATCGGAACCACGGGACTGGACGAGGAGCAGCGCGTGAAGATCGAAGAAGCCGCAGAGAACGTGCCCATCGTGCTCGCTCCGAACATGAGCGTCGGAGTAAACCTGCTGCGCGAAGTGGTCCGGGAGATCTCGGCGAAGCTCTCCGGTTACGACGTCGAGCTCGTCGAGGCGCACCACAGGAACAAAAAGGACGCCCCTTCGGGGACCGCGCTTCTCCTCGCGTGGGCCGCGGCCGAGGGGCGAGGGCAAGATTTAGAAAAGGTCGCCGTGTACGGTCGGGAAGGCGTCGCGCCGCGTACGGAGGGTGAGATCGGTATACACGCCCTGCGCGGCGGGGCGGTCGTTGGGGAACATCGCCTGATCTTCTACTCCGAGGGCGAAGAGGTCGAAGTAGTACACCGTGCGCTCTCTCGCCGCACCTTCGCCGACGGCGCGATGAGGGCCGCAAAGTTCGCGTCCTCCGCCGGGGCGGGTTGGTACACGATGCAAGACGTTTTGGAGGCCGGCGACTCCCGTTAGCGCGTAGTGCGCCCTTGAGTCATAATCTCGTCCAAGGGGGAAGCGAAGAGGAACGGCATGACCAAGGCAATGTTTACGCTGTACCGGCGGCCGGACATGGACGGGGACCAGTTTCGGGAATACTGGAAGAACACGCACGCGCAGATAGTGGCAAAGATGCCCGGGTTGAAGAAGTACGTTCAGAACCACGCGCTGACAACCGAGGAGGGCGAGCCGCCCGTCGCCGGCATCGCCGAAGTGTACTTCGACAGCGTGGAAGCCATGCAAGAGGCTCTATCCTCCCCGGAGGGTGAGGCCGCCATCGCCGACCTGCAGAACTTCACCGACGCGGAGAAAACCGCTACCGTCGTCGTGGACGAGGTGGAGGTGATTTAGTGTCTCGCAAGTCCCATCTGGAAGAGTTGAAGAAGACCCGGACCACCCGCCGAGAGCTACGGCCCTACTCGCGACCGGCAACAAAAAGCAACCGTGGCGAACTCGGGTTAGTTTTGCCGAGTAGCGACCTCCTTACACACGCGTAGTACGTGCTGTTCGGTGGTGTCCGGCGCCCCAAAGCAGCCTGGTTCGTGACGCGGCGCGAAGATAAGCCTCCCCTCGATCGGGAACTGTGGCGCGATCCGCTAATCTTCGCGATGGAAGCCGAGTGCTGCGAGGAGCGGATGCGCCAGCTCTCCCGCGGTAGAGAGCAAGATGCACCTTGAAGCCGCTCGGAAGCTCCTGGCATCCTGGCGCGACGGCCGGAAGAGCGCCGATCGAGCGTTAAACTCTGCGGCAACGCTACGAGAAAGAGGAAGAGATGACCGAACCCGGAACGTACTCGCCAACTCTGATTCCACGCGAAGTCCTCTTCGGCAACCCCGAGAAGGCCCAACCCCGTCTCTCCCCGGACGGCGAACGCCTCGCCTACCTCGCCCCCGTGGACGGGGTCCTGAACGTCTGGGTTGGGCCGGTCAGCTCTACCGTAGGAGGTGAGGATTACCGGCCGGTGACCCGGGACCGACTGCGCGGGATTCGCATCTACTTCTGGGCGGAGGACAACGAGCACATCGTCTATCTCCAGGACGTCGGCGGCAACGAGGACTGGCGCATCCACGCCACCGACCCGCGGACGCAGGAGACCCGAGATCTTACACCCTTCGAGGGCGTGCAGGCGCAGCTTTTGGCGAAGAACAAACGCTTTCCGGATACGCTCCTCGTCGGCCTGAACAAGGAGAACCCGCAGGTCCATGACGTCTACCGCCTCTCCATTTCGAGCGGCGATCTGGAGCTCGTCGCCAAGAACCCCGGCAACGTCGCGAGCTGGGTCGCCGACAGGGACTTCCGGGTGCGCGGCGCCGCGGCCGCTACCCCCGAGGGCGGCTTCGACCTCCTGTTTCGCGAGACGGAAGAGGCCGACTGGCGCACGCTCGTGAGCTGGGGTCCCGAAGACGCTTTAAACAGCGGGCCGGTGAGCTTCTCGGGGGACGGCGAGAGGATGTACCTACTGGACTCGCGCGGCGCCAACGCCGCCCGCCTCGTCGCGCTCGACCTCGAAAGCGAGGCTCTGGAGGTGCTCGCCAGGGACGAGCGCTACGACGTGGGCGACGTGCTCATGCATCCCGACACCTACGAGGTCCAGGCCGTGGCCATCGAGAGAGGCCGCACCGAGTGGACCGTGCTCGACGAGAGCATCCGGGCCGACTTCGAGGCCATGGAGAGGCTCGACCGGGGCGACTTCGCCGTCACGAGCCGCGACCGGGCCGACGAGAACTGGCTCGTCGCCTTCACCGCGGACGATCGCGGCTCCTACTACTACTCCTACGACCGGACGGAGCGCGAGGAAGCCTACCTCTTCGACGCCCGGTCCGAGCTCTCCGGCTACGCGCTCGCCCGGATGGAGCCCGTCTCCTTCACCGCGCGTGACGGCCTCGAGATCGAGGGCTATCTGACGCGGCCCCCAGGCAGTAATTTCTCCGCTGAGCTGCCGATGGTCTTGGACGTGCACGGCGGGCCGTGGGCGCGAGACGGGTGGGGGTACAACCCGGAGGCGCAGTGGCTGGCGAACCGGGGGTACGCCTGCCTGCAGGTCAACTACCGCGGCTCGACGGGTTACGGCAAAAGGTTCCTGAACGCCGGGAACAAAGAGTGGGGCGCGGCGATGCACGACGACCTGGTAGACGCGGTGAACTGGGCAATCGGGGAGGGCATCGCCGATCCGGAGCGGGTCGTGGGGCCGAGCAACCTCGTCACGCTCATAGAGAGCATCCCGCCGTACTGGTCGACGTTTCTGGCGACTTTTTATGAGCGGGTCGGCAACCCGGAGACCGAGAGGGAGTTCCTCGAGTCGCGGTCGCCGCTGTTCTTCGTCGACAGGATCCAGGTACCCATCCTCATCGCTCAAGGGGCGAACGACCCGCGCGTGAAGCAGGCCGAGTCCGAGCAGATCGTAGCCGCCATGAAGGAGAAGAGCATAGACTACGAGTACCTGCTCTTCGAGGATGAAGGCCACGGCTTCGCCCGTCCCGAAAACCGCCTCAAGTTCTACGCGGCCGCCGAACGCTTTCTCGCGAAGCATCTAGGCGGCCGCGCGGAGGATTAGCTCGAATACCCTGATAGGAATCTTCTACGGGCTCGAACGAAGGAGTCCTCGAGTATTCGTTTCTGCCCGCCAGGATCGGGGATCTCGCTACGCCTCGGCCTCCCCGGTTTCGCGTTGCGCGTTGGAGAAACCACCCTCCGTCATCGAGACCAGGCTCTGCACCCAGGCCGGGTCCACGCCCATGTCTTGCGCGATCTCCTCGGTGGACATCCCCGAACGCCGCCGCTTCTCAACCTCCTCTTCGAGACAAACTTCCCCTCTGTTATCCAAGAGCTACGACACCTCCTGCCGACTTTTTGCTTCGTTTATACCAGTACCCGGCTTGGCCTTCCCGGACACCGGGGCTAGAATCCTTCAATCATGCACTTTACCAAGATGCACGGCGTCGGCAACGACTTCATCATCCTTGACCCCGGCGAGGTCGAGGCTACGGACCTGCCCAGCCTCGCCCGGAGGGTTTGTGACCGGCACTTCGGGGTCGGGGCGGATGGGCTACTCGTGCCGACCCCCTCCGAAGTCGCCGACCTGAAGATGGTCTACCTGAACTCCGACGGCTCGCCCTCGGAGATGTGCGGCAACGGTCTCCGGTGCCTCGCCCGCTACGCCCGTGATTTCGAGATCATCGAGGGCGACTCCCTCACCGTCGAGACCGGCGCCGGGGTAAAGAAAGTTGTGCTCTACGAAGACGGCTCCTCGCGGGTCGATATGGGAGCGCCGGGCTTCGACTCCGAAGTAGGGTTGTACGGCTTCGACTTCCTGCGGGTCTCCATGGGCAACCCGCACGCCGTGACCTTTCTAGGGAGCGAGAAAGAGGTCGAGGCGCTGGACCTGAAGGCGGTCGGGCCGCTGGTCGAGAAAGACCCCCTCTTCCCCGAAGGGACAAACGTCGAGTTCGCCAACCCGCGCGGGAGGCACGAGGTGAGGATGAGGATCTGGGAGCGAGGAGCGGGCGAGACGCTGGCGAGCGGTTCCGGCTCGTGCGCCACGGCGGTGGCGGCGATCTATACGGGCCTCGCCGAGAGCCCAGTCTCGGTGCGTATGGATGGCGGAACCGTGGAGGTCTCCTGGGAGGGCGAAAGGGAGCCGGTGTACATGACCGGGCCGGCCGAGTACGTTTGCGAAGGGGAGATCCTCCGACAATAGAGGGGGAGGGCCAGCGTACTTCTTCGATCTCTCGCGCGTAATTGAACGGCGAAGTCATCGCGCTCGACGGTGGCGGCATCTTTTACGTCGGCAACCAGCGCACTCAGCGCGTCGGTCTCAGCCTGGATAGCGGAGATGGTTTGCACCTGCTCGGCGGCGTCAAGCTCTCCAGTGGCTAGGATCTCGGTGAAAGCCCGGATAGCCGCGAGCGGAGAATCGAGCTCG
>JAIVIG010000369.1 GCA_020200675.1 Actinomycetota bacterium | reverse complement strand
CGTCCTACACAACGCCGCCACACTCCTTCTCTGGAAGCGATCCCGCCGAAAGCGGCCCGGCGCGCTAGAGGATAAGGCCTCCGCGGAGGATGCCGCAGTACGGGACGAGCGGTGAGCGTGCTCCCGAACACGACCACCAAGGGCGCGGACAGGCGCTGGCCTTTGTACGTGCTCGTGGCCGTGGTCCTGGTGGCGCTGGCTCTGGGCGTGGAGGCATTTCTGAGGGCGGAGAACTTCCTGCCGGGAGAGAACATCTCCGCCCCCGGGATTCGAGACGTCGTCGTGAGCTCGGAGGATAGCCTCTACCCGCCGCCGGACACGGCTCACTTCGAGGAGCCGCCCGAGACCATCTTCGTCTACCTGAGCGTCGAGGAGCTGCCGGGCGTGGAGGGCCTGGAGGCGCGGGTCGAGAGGGCGGAGTCGAGGTCCGCGTTCTCCCTCCTCTTCGATCGCGAGGCTGGCATCGAGGTTCTCGACGAACAAGAGGACCAGTTGAGCACGGGCGAGAACGGAGCGACGGGCATAATGAAGTTCGCCCTCGCGACTACGTCCGGCGAGCCCGTGCCGCCCGGCAATTACACCGTCGAGGTCTACGGCCCCGGTGCAACCGGCGAAGAGGACGCCGTGGCGGTCCGCAAGCTCTTCGTGATCGAGGAGTAGCATTCGGGGGCGCCGGCCTAGTAGTCGGCGGTTTTTCGGATACAATGTGTTGCGGTCGGAGCAGGATCCTTGTGACGTGGGGAGGGTGTTTGTTGGGAGGGACGATTGCGCATCAAGGACGTAATCCTGGGCCTGGTGAGCCTGGCGTTGATCGGGGCGGGAGCGACCCTGATCGTCACGTTCTTCGTCAATCCCGGGACGCGCGAGGACTTGCCTTCCGAGGAGTCGCAGGACTTCAACGTGCCCGTCCTGGAAGAGGAGAACACGCAGGCCCCCGGACAGGTGAGGGGACCCGAGGACACGACGCTCGTGCTCACCGTCCCGAAAATGGAGATCTTTGACGCATTGGTACCGGACGCTGCGGGCAACGACGAAGAGAAGCTCAGGGATTACGCCGCCATCCACCTCGAGGACACCGGCTTTCCGTGGGAACCGGGGGCCAACGTCTACATCGCGGGCCACCGGCTCGGCTACCCGAACACCGCGAGCTTCCTCGCCTTCTACGACCTCGACGTGCTGGAGGAGGGCGACGAGATCACACTCCTCGACGCCGACGGCGGGAGGTATGTCTACACGGTCTTCGAGAAACGCGTCACCAGCCCCACCGACCTCACCGTCACGGAGCCGGTCGGGGGAAAGGACGTACTCACGCTCCAGACGTGTACGCTTCCCGACTACTCCGAGCGCCTGGTCGTGCAGGCCGAGAAGGCGGCTTAGCAGGTATGATAGGGATACCAGAACGTTCCCGGGGGGTGACTGAAACGATGCTTCGGACTCCGGCGAAGATCGGGCGCGTAGAGCGACCGGGTAAGAAGAAGGACGGGAAGAAAAGGGAGACGGAGCCCACGATCTCCCGCGCCAGGATGCAGGTGCGGGTCGTGGGGCTCGCGGTGCTCGTCGCGGTCTTCTTCGTGGTCCTCGCCTTCCAGTTGTGGTACCTGCAGGTCCTGACTGGGGAAGAGAACGAGGCCACCGCCCAGAACACCCAGACCCGCTCGGTCAAGATACCGGCGCAGCGCGGCGTGATCTACGACCGGGACGGCGAGGTTCTGGCGAACAACATGCCCGGCCTGAGCGTGACGATCATCCCGAACGCCATCCCCCGCGAGAAGGTCGAGGAGCTCGCCGACCTCCTGGACGCCGACAAGGAGGCGGTGCTCGCGCGCTACGACGCCGCCGAGGAGATGGGGAACCAGTACAGTCCGATGCTCCTCAAGGAGAACGCGAGCCGCGAGGACGTGATGTACGTCAGCGAGCGGACGGAGCGGTACGACGGCCTCGTCGTCAACGACGACTACATCCGCAACTATCCGAACAGCGAGCTGGCCTCTCACGTCCTCGGCTACACCGGGGCCATCTCGGAGGAGGAGCTCGAAGGGGGCACCTTCGAGGGGATGGCGAACGACTCCGTGGTCGGCAAGGGCGGCGTGGAGCTTGCGTACGAGGAGGTTCTGCGTGGGGAGCCGGGCAAGAAGGAGTACAACGTGGACGCCCTGGGGAGGCAGGTGGCGGTCCGCTCGGCCGACGGGCGGCGCTACGACGGGAGCCCCGAGGAGATCCCCGAGCACGGGCGACCGGCCCGCATCACCGACCCCGAGCCGGGGAAGGACGTCAGGCTCACGGTGGACATGGACCTGCAAGAGACGGCGGAGAAGGAGCTCGATGCAGCGCTCGATCGGACCCGCGTCAACGGCACCGAGGGGACGGGCGGGGCGGTCATCGCCATAGACCCGAGCAACGGCGAGATCCGGGCCATGGCCAGCCGACCGACCTTCGACCCGCAGATCTTCGTGGACGGTATTAGCGGCTCCGAGGAGATCCGGCAGTTCGAGTACCTGAACTCCGAGGAGGCGCACGCCCCGTTCACGAACCGCGCCGTCCAGGGCGCTTACCCCGGCGCCTCGGCGTTCAAGCCCTTCACCGGGATGGCGGGCCTCGAAGAGGGGACCATCGGCCCCGGAACGACCGTCACCGACAACGGCGACTGCTGGCGCCCGACCGGCTCGTCGTGGGGATGCTGGCAGAGCTGGCGCGAGAACAGCCCTAAGTACTGGGCGTTGGGGCCGCACGGCACCCAGAACTACGCCCAGGCTCTGGGGGACTCGAACGACAAGTTCTTCTACCAGGTAGTCGACTGGATGTGGAACGGCACGGACGATGAGGACCTGTTTCCGAAGTGGCTCCAGCAGTTCGGTTTCGGCGCGCAGTCGGGCGTGGACCTCCCCGGAGAGAGCGCCGGACAGGTTCCCACTCGTGAGTGGCAGGAGGCGACCGGAGCGACCCCCGACGACCAGCTCTGGACCGTCGGCCGGTGGGTCAACCTCTCCATCGGGCAGGGCGACCTTCTGATCACCCCGCTGCAACTCGTCCGGGGCTTCGCGGCCATAGCCAACGGCGGTACCCTGGAAACGCCGCACGTGGCCCAGGATCTCCGCGAACAGAACGGGGAGCTGGCGCAGGACCTGACCCCGGAACCAGCGGGCTCGCTCGGCGTCTCGCAAGGGACGCTGAACACGACGATCGACGGCTTCAGGAAGGTCACCGGCAGCGGTGGGACCGCCGAGAATGCTTTCAGGGGTATGACCCTGCCCATAGTCGGCAAGACGGGAACCGGCGAGATGGGAGAGCACAGAGACCCGGTGAACTACTTCGTCGGCTGGGCCGAGAACCAGGACGATCCCCTGGTGGTCCTCGTGATGATCGAGGGCGGCGGCGCGTTCCAGACGGGCAGCGAGGTGACGGCGGCCCCCGCCGCGCGGGCCATACTCGAGTCTTACCACGACCCTGGCGGCTCGAGCAACAGGCCTTCGGAAGATTACGCCGCCGAGGTGTCGCGCGCAAACCGCGGCGAGGGACCAGCCGGAGGAGGCTCCGCGACCACGTCTGCTCCCAGCGGCGTGCCCGCCGGTTGATCTAGAGAGCCTAGGAGTCCCTTTGTCGTACGCGCTCGCACTCACGCTCCCGAGCCCGCCGTCGCCGGTGATCTTCGAGGTCGGGCCCTTCTCCCTGCGCTGGTACGGGTTGTTCATCGCCCTCGGGATCGCGGCCGCGACCTGGCTGGCCGTCCGCGAACTGAACCGCAGGGGCTACGACGGCGCCATGGCCCTCGACGCCCTGTTCTTCGTCGTGCCGCTCGGCTTTGTCGGGGCGAGGGCCTACCACGTCATCACCGACTACGACCTCTACGACGGCAACCCCCACTCTTTCTTTCCCGGTGTCTTCGAGGTCTGGAACGGGGGGCTGGGGATCTACGGCGCCGTGATCGGCGGCTTCCTCGGCCTCCTCATCTTCGCGCGCCTCCGCGGCATTAGCGCCCTGGCCTTCGCCGACGCCGTCGCCCCCGGCCTCGTCCTCGCCCAGGCTATCGGTCGATTCGGCAACTACTTCAACCAGGAGCTCTTCGGCCGACCCTCGGATCTGCCCTGGGCTATAGAGATCGCCCCCGAGAACCGGCCTCCGCAGTTCGACGACGCCGCCTCCTTCCACCCGACGTTCCTCTACGAGTCGATCTGGGACGTCCTCGTCTGCCTCGTACTCCTCTTCGTGGCGCGTCGCTTCGCTAACAGCCTCAAAAACGGCGATATCCTCCTGCTCTACGTGTGCCTGTACTCCGTCGGCCGCTTCTTCGTCGAAACGCTCCGCGTAGACCCGGCCTTCCTCATCGGCGACTTCCGCGGCAACCTCTTCGTCGCCTCGGTCCTCGCCCTGACCTTCGCCCTCATCCTCTTCCTCCGCCACGCCAGTACCGGGCGCGACCGCAAACGCCCCGCGGATAGCTGAACCCAAATCCTTGACGGCGCCCGTCGCCGTTGTTACCCTGGCTGTAGATGAAAAAATTTTTCAATTAGCGGGAGGTTCGGGCTGAGGCTGGGGGCGGCTATTGGGAAGATGCGGGGCGGAGGTTACAAGGCGACGCCGCAGCGGATGGCGGTGTTGCGGGCGCTCGTGGAGGAGCAGCACCAGAGTCTCGAGGAGATCCGTGTGCGGTGTCCCGAGGTTGGATTGGTGACCGTGTACCGTACGTTGGACCTCCTGGGGAGCCTGGGGATAGTGCGCCGCCTCGATCTCGGCGACGGGGCGCGTTACGAGCTCGCCGAGAACCATCATCACCACTTGATCTGCGAATCCTGCGGCGACATCTCCGAGTTCGAAGAGTGCCCGCTAGACCCCAAACGCCTTCCCCCCGGTAGCGCCGACTTCGAGGTCAGTGCTCACAGCCTGGAGGTCTACGGCCGGTGCGGAGCGTGCAGGTAAAAAATTTGGGTAATGGTGAAAAAGTTTTTCAATTGGGAGGCGTACGCCCATAGCCCGCATCACGCGCCCGAGGAGCGCGTCGGCAAGCGCGCGCTCGGGCCGTTCGTCCTGGGGCTGGCGATCCACAACCTCGCCGACGGTTTCGTTCTGGGTGTTGGCGCCAAAGCATCCGAAATCACCGCGGGGCTCGTCGGGCTCGGTATCATCGCGCACCAGGCGCCGGTCGGGATCTCGCTGGCCGCAGTCCTTGTAGCCGCACGCGCCACGCGCGCTCAGGTGATACGTTCTACGGTATTGTTGGGGCTCGCGATACCACTCGCGGCGGCCCTGACCGCGGCCGCGCCCGTACCCGGAGATCAAGCCCTCGGCTTCCTGATCGGCGTTGCAGGCGGCGTACTGGCCTACATGGGAGCAGCCCACCTTCTTCCGGAGGCCCAGGCCATAAACCCCAGCAGGATTACCAGCGCCGTCTTCGCCGCGACGCTCATCGGGACTACCGTCGGTCTCATGACCTTCCTGGGCCATTAGCTTCCGGAAAGAGAATGCTCGTGAGCCGATTTGGGTTTGTGGAGGACACGGGGAACCGGGAGAACATATCAGGAAGTCTCAGGCAGGCCACTGCGGGCGTTCTATCGAGTCGGTCTCCGGGAAGTACCCGCCCGCTTTCTTCTCTCACGCGAAACATCTGCGCGGCGTCGCTATGGGTGGGAGGACTGTTGGGATTCCCGCTCGCCTTGTTGGGACCCCTGCGCGCGATGCCGGCGAAACAACGGACAAGACTGTGCCGGCGGACGGTGCGACGCTTCTCCAGGTTGGCCACCCTCGCCGTCATGATCCTCATCGTCACCGGCGTATACGCGACCTTACTCCACGTGCCGAGCGTGGAGGGGTTGCTGGGGACAAGTTACGGTTACGCCCTCCTGATAAAGCTGGGGCTGGCAGCGTTCCTGTTCGCGGGCGGCGGCACGAACCTGGTGCTGGAGGGGCGGGGGCCGTTTGGCCGTATAGTGGGGACCGAGCTGATCCTGGCCATCTGCGTCCTCGTGGCCACGGGCTTCCTGACGACCCTACCGCCGGCCGACGCCGAGCAGCAAACGGTCGAAGACGGCGGAGGCCCGGCCGCAAGCGCATCGCTGTCGCCGTAGACCACGTGAGACCATCACGCGGCCGCTATCGTCTATTCCTGCAACGCTTGCTAACTTAGAGCTGGCGCTGCCTCTTCTCAGGCGAAGAGGAGGTACCAGAGGCCCAGCAGGATGGCTTCGAGACCGAAGGCGAGCAGGATGGGAGTCGTGGCTACGAGCTTCTTCTGGGAGTAGACCGTCGGGGCCATGAGGTAGCCGAAGACGAGACCGCCGAGGAGGCCGCCGATGTGGGCCGTGTTGCTCACGCCCGGGATGGTAAAGCCGATAAAGAGGTTGAGCCCGGTGAGCAGCAGGAGCTGACTGATTATAGGGTTGCGCGTCGAGAAGGTGCCGCGCCTTATGGCGAACCCGAACACGCCGCCCAGCAGGCCGAAGATCGCGCCCGAAGCCCCGACCGCCGGCGCGTTGAACGAACCGAAATACAGATATGCGAGCCCGCCCGCGATACCGCTGATCAGGTAGAGCGCGAGGAACCGGCTCCTCCCGAACGTGACCTCCGCGAATGATCCCAGGAAGTAGAGGGAGAGCATGTTCAGCGCCAGATGCACGAAGCCCGAGTGCAGAAAGGCGCTCGTGATGAGGCGCCACGCCTCGCCCTGCGCGACCAGCGCCGGCACGAGTGCTCCTTGGCTCAAGACCTCCCGTGGCTGCTCTACGAGCCCCACGTTCGGTGGCACGCCAATGGCCGCGCCCTGGAGGGCCACCAGCACGTACACCAGGACGCAGGTGGCGATCAGGCCGAAGGTTACCGGGAGGCGTGAGATGGCCAAGAGTGGTGGCTGGAAGAGACCGGCGCTGGCTCTGCGCTAGCCGCGCTTTATCTCGCGTATGGCGTCGCCGACCTGGACCTTAGTCACGTCCTCCAGAGGACCGCCGAAGAGGCTTTCGAGGTCGGGACCTTCGCCTCCCTGTCCGCTCCCGGTACCGAAGCCCTGAATGCGGACGTCATCGCCGAACATCTGTCCGAACATGCGCTGGAGGTTCTCCTGCAGATCCCCGAAGCCGGCGGCGCCCGCCGCGCCGAAGGGCGAGCCCGCGTCGAAGAGGCGGGCGACGGCGAGCTTCTCCTTCACCTCGGTCACCTCGGCCTTCGCCTTCACTTCCTCCACGGTGCCAAGAGTTTCGCCGGTGTCCGGGTCCCAGACCTCCTCGCCCTCGGGGGCGAAGATCTCGAAGAGCATGCCTTGCCGAACGCCGTGCGAGCGGCCCCGGTTCAAGACGACCTCGCCCTTGCCCAGAATCTTTGCTACCTTGCCTTCTACCGTCATACGAACTTCCTCCGGTGTGTTCTCTGAAATCTCTGAAGGATTATATCTCTCACAACGGGAGCGTCGCGTACCCGGTAGAATCCGCCGCATGTCCGAACCCGCGACCCGAACGCAGGCGCGCACCAATAGGATAGGCCGGCACCTGCCGACCTCGGGCGGCCTCGAGAAAACCCTGCGGCTCGCCCGTGAGCAAGAGCTGGAGACGGTCCAGATCTTCGTCTCGAACCCCCAGGGCTGGGCCATGCCCGTACCCCGTCCGGACGCCGGGCTCTTCGTCGAAGGCGCCCGCGAGGTCAGGCTCGACCCCGTGGTCGTACACGCGAAGTACCTGATAAACCTCGCCTCCCCGGACCCCGAACTGCGCGAAAGATCGGCGCGGGTGCTCGCAGCGGAGCTCGTCGCGGCGGGATCGGTGGGCGCCGACTTCGTGGTGGTCCACTCGGGCAGTCACGCGGGGAGCGGTGAGGAGAAAGGCATGGAACGACTCGTAAAAGGGCTCGCCGGAGCGCGGGAGCTCGCCGCGGAGGAGGCCGGAACGGACGGAGTAGCGAAGCCGGCGGAGCCGCTGGTCGAGAACTCGGTCGGGGCTGGTACGCAGCTGTGCTCCACGTTCGACGCCTTGGCCAGGGTTGCCGATAGGGCCGGGGTGCGTGTGTGCGTGGACACGGCGCACGCGTACGTCGCGGGGCACGACATCTCGACGCCGGAGGGAGCCAGGGATGTCGCGTCCGAGCTCGTGGCGGAGTTGGGGGATCGCCTCGCGCTGTTGCACCTCAACGATCCCAGGAACGGGTTCGAGAGCCACCGGGATGGGCACGAGAGGATCGGGGAGGGTCACGTTTCGAGGGGGGGATGGGTGGAGCTTTTCAAGGGGTTAACGGGGGTACCGGGGGTGATGGAGACGCCGTACGCGACGCCGGAGACGGACGCCGAGCAGGTGCGGCTCGCCAAGGAGCTCGCGGGTGGGTTGTCCCTTGCGCGCCAGTGGGTATAGAATCTCATTATGAAGACTCTGGAGATCCATCCGTCGCAAAGCAAAACGGATTTGCTCTCGGCCACGGGCGAGACGTTGAGGGCGATACGCACCGAGAGCGGTCTCACCCTGCGCCAGGTCGCCGAAGGGGCGCACGTCTCCGTCTCGTACCTCGCGGAGATCGAACGAGGCGAGAAGGACCCTTCTTCCCGGGTGCTCGAGAGCGTCGCCGGTGGCCTCGGGATGGAGGTGAGGGTCCTACTCCTCCGCATCGCCACCACCCTGGAGCCCGAGACTCCGGTAGCGGCGTCCGTGACGGGTACGCTGGCCGCCTAGCGAAGAAGTAGATCCTCCGGTCGGAACGGCGGCGTGGAGGCGGTCGTCTTCGTCGGTATCCAGGCGTCCGGGAAATCCTCGTTCTACCGGGCGCGCTTCTTCGACACCCACCTCAGGATCAACCTCGATATGCTCAAGACCCGTCACCGGGAGCAACTCCTCCTGCGCGCCTGCATCGAGGCCAAACAACCTTTCGTAGTGGACAACACGAACCCCTCCGTCGAGGAGCGCGCCCGATACATAGAGCTCGCACGCTCTGGGGGTTTTCGCGTCGTCGGCTACTACTTTCGCTTGCAACCAAAAGAGGCGCTCGCCCGGAACAACCAACGGACGGGCAAAGCCCGCATCCCGGAGAAGGGGATTCTGGGTACCTACAAACGGCTGCGTGTACCCACCACGTAGGAAGGCTTTGACGAGCTCTACCACGTGCGCATAGACGAGAAGGGCTGCTTCATCGTCGAAGAGATGTCGGGTGAGCCTTGAAGAGACCGGAGGCAGTCTCTTGCTACACGCCCAGGAAGTAGGAGAGTATCACCAGCATGAAGTTGTATCCCGTGTGGGCGAGGAAGGAGGCGGTGGTGTTCACGTACTTGCGCAGGAGGCCGAAGCCCACGGATAGCACGAAGATGTGGATCAGCACGATGGAGGGGCCGTACTGGAAGTGTATGGAGGCAAAGAGGAGCGAGGTGAGCGTTATCCCGAGCGCGGGTTGCACGGCGCCGCGGAAGAGCGTCTCCTCGCCGGCGGCGGCCCCGACCCCGATGAGCAGGCCGAAGAGGATCGCTGCGGGTAGGCTCAGGTTGTCCGCGTTGAAGAGTCCTTCGGAGATCTCCCCGACGGTATCGTAGAGCTCCGGCTGCAGCCAGGCGAAGAGCAAGTTGAAGCCGGCCTCGAGCCCCAGAGCCCCGGCGACGAAGAGCGGGATAATGCCGAGCTGGGCGAGCGTCAAAGATCCATATCCGAGCCGGCGGATGGTCTCCCGAAAGTTGCGGCGAACCCCCAGCCCCACGCCGCACAGGGCCACGATCACGAACGGCAGCTCGCTCATGATCACGAGGGACGGCGAGATCGGGTCGGCCGATTCGAAGACCCCGGACTCTACCAGCCCCGAAAACGAGAGCAGGTTGACCACGTTGTAGGACAGCACCATAACGAACATCCAGAGCGCGAAGAAGAACGGCGGGTCCGTCCAGCGACCGCCCACCGCCCGATCTCCGGCCTCCGGCGCCGCCTCCCAGGATATAGG
>JAIVIG010000368.1 GCA_020200675.1 Actinomycetota bacterium | reverse complement strand
GTCTTGAGAGGGAGAGTCGTTTCCTCATGAGGCCCGAGGAAGACCCTTTAGGCTGGCGGAGAGACGAGCTCGGGCGGCTCATCGAAGAGAAGGCCGGCGAGGGTCGCACCGTGTGGGCCTCCTTCGACTGGGCTATGCAGGTAGATCTGAATACGGCCCTGGAGCAGCAGGAGCAGCTAACCGAGCTCGTCGACACCCGCCAGATCGTCGTCAAGACGGCCGCGTTAGAAGAGGTGATCGACGAGTGGTCGGCGGTGGCGCTCAGGCGGGCACAGTCCTTCCATTCGGGCACGATCTTTGCTTCCGAGACTGGGCTGTCGCTCATCCGCGCAATGCCGATGCCGCTATCGTGAGCCGAAAGAGGAGGCGAAAGTGTTGGGAGAGAAGGAGCATCTGAGATGATCGAAGAAATCTCGACGGCAAGAGTGGTGCAAGGGATCCGGCGGCGCCCGAGGTGGTGGCTGATCGCCAAGAACGGCAGCGGTCGGGTGAAGTTCCTGACCACGAATCGCGATGGCGGGGAGATCTTACCGGTTTTCGGGCACGAGGAGGAGGCCGAGATGTTCCTTCACCTAGGTGGATACGGTGACGATGGTTGGCGCGCTAGGGAGAGCAGCGCCGGCGAGATCGTCTCGGTGCTCTACGGGCCGTGCTCGGGCGCCGAGGGCGTGGCCCTCGACCCGTTGCCGGAAATGATGGCCGACGAGACGCTGGCTCTCGTTCGGTTGGGGCGAAAGCGCTTCTCAGGATGGCTCCTGAGCACGGGTAGGAATCTTATAAAACTATAGCTCACAGGCTACTTTGAAGGACAGGCCGGGAAACATAGAACTCGATCCTCTTGTTTGCCCTTGAGCCCATAAGTGGGGCACAGAGATCGTTTTCCCTTTTATTCCAAGCTTTTTGTGACCCGACTTATCGCTTTGCTCTTAGGGTGGCCAGAGTCAATAATGCCCCTCCTACTATTGCCCCCCGCTTCGTCCTCGGATGCATGTCCAGCCAGGTGGAGAGGCTGCGCGAGAACGACCACTTGCCGAGATCCCCTTCGATCCTGTCGTCACCCTCCAGTGGCCCGAAGAGGTAGTCCGGCGCCCTCTCAGGCTTGGGTTCGTCCGTTTGCTGCCATCGGAAGCCTGCGTAAAGCATGATGGCGTCCATTAGACGTGGCGAGAGGCGTTGGGTCAGGAGAAGTGCCTTGCCGGCGCCACCCACGACGAGGTCTCGGGGTGCGTTCTCCGCCGCGTACAGGAGCGCGTCGGCCACGACCCCGGGCGGGTAGAACGGGGGGATGCTCATCGGCCTGTAACCGAGCTTGGTACGGGACTTGTCGAAGAACGGGGTGTTTATCGAGGCCGGCAGCACGTTCGTCACCCCGATTGGCCAACCCTCGCGCTTGAGCTCCACGCGCAGGGACTCAACGAAGCCCTCGACACCGTGCTTGGAGGCGCAGTAGGGACTCTGCAGCGGGACCGAGCGTCGGGCAAGTACGGAGGAGACGTGCACTAGCGCCCCGCGGCCCTCGCGCTTCAGGTGCGGCAGCGCAACCATCGCTCCGTAGACCTGCCCCATGAGGTCGACCTCCACAACCCGTTTAAACTCCTCGGGCGTGATCTCCTCCAGGGGAGCAAAGAGCGAGACGGAGGCAAGGTGAGCCCAAGTGTCGAGTCTACCGTACTCCTCGGCGGCACTGTCCGCGACCGCCTTAACCTGGTCGAACTCGGCTACGTCGGCCACCACCGCTATAGCCTCGCCGTCCTCGCTGCGTATCTGATCCACGAGGGAGCGTAGCCCGGACTCGCCGCGTGCGGACACGATCACCTTCGCACCCCTCCGTGCGAACCGAAGGGCTGTCTCGCGTCCTATGCCGCTCGAAGCTCCCATCACCACGACGACCTGCTCTTCTATCGGCTTCAACTTCATTGTTTTCTCCTTGTATATTGGTTTTGGTCGTTCACAATGCGGCCAACATGGGCGCGACAGACCGATTTCTCCTTGGTCCAGGCTTCGCTAAGACCGTCGGAAAGCACTCGTCGTCGCGCCCTGTTTTTGGAGGAGCCCGAACGGTTGCCGGAGCCTCTGCCCTAGCTGCGCTGGGCAAGCTCGTATCCGCAAGGTCGGGCCTGAATGAAGAGCGAGGAGAAACAATCGTATGACAAGCCCCTCCCGACAAGGAGTCCACGTCGGCATCGACGTCTCCAAGAGGACACTCGACGTGTGCATCCTGCCCAGCCCCGCTGGCGGCCCCGACGGGGAGACCTTCGTGGTGGCCAACAATCAGGCGGGCATAGACGAGATCCTCTCCCGCATCGGGGGATTGGGTCCGGAACTTGTCGTTTTGGAGGCCACCGGCCGGTACGAGCGCCTGGCCGCCATCTCCATCGCCGCCGCCGGGATCGCCGTGGCCGTCGTCAACCCCAGACAGGCCCGCGACTTCGCCAAGGCGATGGGCCGGCTCGCGAAAACCGACAAGATAGACGCTTTGGTACTCGCCCGCTTCGCCGGGGTGGTAGAGCCCAGGGCCAGCGTCATTCCCGACGAGGAAGCCCGAGCTTTGCAGGGCATCCTCGTCAGGAGGCGCCAGCTCATCGAGATGCTCGTCTCCGAGAACAACCGCCTCAAGACGGCTCCCGCGGCTCTCGCCGGGCGCATCCGGGCACACATCGAGTGGCTTCGGAGGGAGGTCGAGCGCACCGACGATGACCTCGACGGCGCCATCGAGGGGAACGCCGCCTTCAAGGCCAACGAGATCCTGCTCAGGAGCGTCCCCGGTGTCGGACGGGTCCTGGCGAGGACGCTCATCGCCGAACTGCCCGAACTCGGCACGCTCACCCACAAGCGCCTGTGCGCCCTGGTGGGGGTCGCCCCCTTCAACCGCGACTCCGGCGAGAGGCGAGGTAAGCGGGAGGCGTGGGGAGGTAGGGCTCCGGTGAGGGCCGTCCTCTACATGGGGGCGCTTGTCGCCACCCGGTTCAATCCCGCCATTAAGGAGTTCTACCAGCGGCTCCTTGACGCCGGCAAGCCCAAGAAGGTGGCCCTGGTCGCGTGTATGAGGAAGCTGCTTTCGATCCTCAACGCTTTGATGAGGGATCGTGCTATCTGGAGGTGTCCTCATGCCCTGACTCCTTGACTTTCAAGACGGTTGCTTTCCGTGCCTTCACCATCGGTGTGAAGACCCATTAGCGTTCGCTACGCGTGTCGAGATCGCGAGGCGACTACCTCCGTCCTTGCTCTTCTGCCTGTGAAGAAGCTACGACCTCGGCTGGTACGATAAGGCAGCGGTCTCAAATCGGAGTCAAGCCGGGATCAAGTTTCGTTCAAGATGGGCTTTTCCTGGTGCTCGTCGTGGCGGCGATCTGGTAGGGTAGGCTCGTGCGGTTGTGCTTGGTCCAAGATTCGTCATCGTTGAAGAAGCTGTCGCTATCGGCAAGGCTCTCTCACCTTTGTCTGCACTCTCTCGTAGCCGGCTCGATCATGTCGTCGGCGTGGAGGAGCTTCTTCTGGGTGCGGTGGGGGCTTCGCTCGCGCGCCTGCGAGACTTTGGAGGAAGCCGACTTCGCGAAGGAAGTGCGGTGAACCGAGTGGCAAAGAGTGGCGACCCTGGCTCCTCTTCGAGAGGGTCTTCGCCATGAGCGTCCGGGTACTTGTCGTCGAAGACGAGGAGAACCTACTGACCTTACTCCGGAAATACTTGGAGAGGGAGGGTTTTGAGGTCCACGAGACCCTCGACGGTCGAGAGGCGCTCGAGGTCGCCCGGCGGGTGGATCCCGATGTGGTGGTCCTGGACTGGATGCTACCCGGCCTCGATGGGATGGAGGTCTTGCGGGAGTTGAGGCGCTTCTCGGAGGCGTACGTCATTATGCTGACCGCCCGAGCCGACGAGGTGGACAGGATCGTAGGCCTTTCGACGGGGGCCGACGACTACCTCGTCAAGCCCTTCTCCCCGGGAGAGCTGGTTGCCCGGGTAAGGGCGATGCTACGGAGACCACGAGGCGGGGCGTCTTCGGCCCGAGATAGAGTAGAAGAAGATGCGCCGCTAAGCTTCGGAGAACTGACCGTAGACCCCGCCCGTCGCGAGGTGCGCCTCCTGGGAGAAGAGGTGTCCCTCACCGCCCTGGAGTTCGAGTTGCTCGCTGCCCTGGCATCGCGCCCGGGGTTCGTCTTCAGTCGGAGCCGACTCCTGGAGCGTGTGTGGGGAGAAAACTATTTCGGTAGCGACCATGTGGTGGACGTCCACGTCGCCAACCTGCGCAAAAAACTGAAGGACGACCCTTCGGACCCTCGCTACGTCCAGACCGTTCGCGGGGTCGGGTACAGGTTCCGTCGGCCGTGAGACCCACCAGGGCCACGAAGCGACCCCGCCGTCTTCCCCGCGGCCTCGGGGCCAAGCTCTTCCTGTCTCACTTCCTAGTGGTCCTGGTCGCCGTGCTCACGCTGCTGATGGCCGTACTCATTATTGCCCCGATCATCTTCGGGCGTTTCGAGCCGGCGCTCTTGTTGGGAGGCACGGACGATACCCCGGCCGAAGCTTTCGGGCAGACGCTTCTCTACTCCCTGCTCGCCGCCGGGGTGGTGGCCACGGTGGCGGCCGCGTTGGCCAGCCTCTTCATCTCTCGGCGGTTTGTAGAACCGTTACGGTACGTGCTCGCCGCTACCAGCCGCATCGCGTCAGGGCGCTACGGGGAGCGTGTGCCGGTGCGCGACGCAGACGAGCTAGGGGAGCTCTCACAGAGCTTCAACGCCATGGCGAGAGCCCTCGAGGAGGCCGAGAGACGGAGGATGGAGGTGATCTCCGACGTCTCACACGAGCTACGCACCCCCCTTTCCACCATCCGGGGCTACATGGAAGGTCTGGCCGAGGGGGTGGTCGAGCCTTCCCAGGAGACCTGGACGCTCCTATACGCGGAGTTCGAACGCCTGGGGCGCCTCGTGGACGATCTCCGGCGACTGTCACGGGCCGAGGCGGGGCAACTCGATCTGAGCATGGCCCCCATGTCCCCGGCGGAGGCCGTGCGTCTCGCGGTCGGAGGGATGCTCCCGCTC
>JAIVIG010000105.1 GCA_020200675.1 Actinomycetota bacterium | reverse complement strand
TTCTTGAGCTCCCAGGCTCTCAAGCGCCTTCCCTCGCGCCAGTCTGTGGCTTCCTTTGAAAGTGAGTTGTCCATGAGCCGATCCTACCACAGCGTTTAGCAGCCTCCGCACAGATCAGTAAAGAGAAACGAGCTACCCCAGATCGCCCCGAGAAGCACCAGGGCCCCGAGATCCCGTGCTACCATCCGTCACTCCTCTCCGATAGTAGTCCTCGAGGCCTGCCCCACCCTCTCCTAACGCCGCGTCTCCGTCTCTATACTACTTTTAACAACCGGAGAGGCCCGAAAGTTCCGCCGAAACCGCTCTTCACCCACGAAAAGCCCGGAAGAACGGTACGGGAGCGAAGCCCAGCAGGACAAAGACCCTGCGCCAACCGCCCGCCGGAAGCTCCTCCCGGCCTCCGAGAGCAAGGGCTGCATCCGCGCGCCAGCCGCCCCTGCACCAGCGGTACCCAACTTCTCCCGGGTAGTCGCCGTAGAGGCTCGGGCAGGCCTGGATCTCACCGATACCCGCCTCCCGCGCCAGGGCGATGGCGCCGGCGTACAGAGCCCTCGCCAGAGAACGCTCCTCAACCCACGGGTCGGCGACTAGAAACCCGAGCAGGAGCCGCTTGGACGCCGTCCGGTAGCTCAGGGTCGCCAGCAACTCCCCCTCAGGCCCCGCCACGGCGACGACGAACCTCTCCTCGAAAGCCAGAGGGCGAGGCATCCCGTTCAGCTCCAACAACTCCGCCACGCCGTCCTCGTCCTCCCGAAGCCCCCAACGCACCTCGATCCCACGCCGCTCCGTCATCCTTCGCCTCCGATCCCCGGATCGCGCTATAATCGTCCTGCCAGACTAGGACAATTATAAGTGACATACAGACATAGGACAATAGGATAATCGAATGGATTTGCAGATAAATTCGAAGAGTCACGTACCGATACACGTACAGTTGGAGGAGCAGATCAAACACCTCGTGCTGACGGGTGGGTTCGCGGTCGGGAGCCGCTTGCCGAGCATCCGGGCCCTGGCGGGGTATTTGCGGGTCAACCGGAACACGGTGGCGCGTGTGATCTCCGACCTCGAGCGCGAGGGTTTCGTGGAGAGTCGCCGGGGTAGCGGGGTCTACGTCGTGGAGCCGCCGGTGGCCGAGGAGGACGTCAAGCGCCAGGAGGTTCTGGAGAAGGCGATGGACCTGGCGGCGGCGCGGGGCGTGGCGGTGGAGGACCTAGCGTACGCGCTGCTGGCCCGGGCGGGGGCGCAGACGCCGGAGAAGGTGCCGGTGCTATTCGTGGAGTGCAACGGGCCGGAGCTCGAGCAGTACAAGGCGGAGCTCGAGGAGCAATTGCCCGTGACGGTGGAGGCCGTGTTGGTAGAAGAGCTGGAGGACCGTTTGGAGGAGCGCGTCTCTGACGCGGAGTCGCCGTGGCGGTTGGCGGTGACCACCTTCTACCACGTCCACGAGGTGGAGAAGTTGGTGGAGCCGCGCGGCATAGAGACGTTCGCCTTGCTGACCGAGGCCACTCTTGATGGCTTGAAGAGGCTCGCCGAGCTGCCCGACGGGACGGCGGTTGCGGTGATGGGCAACTCGCGGACGTGCACCGAGAACCTCTTGCGCTCCCTGGAGGGCGCGGGGCTCGACCACCTGGACTTCTTCCAGATCCGGGAAGACGACGAAGATAGCCGGGCCCGGATCGGAGAAGCCAAAGCGGTGGTGTGCGGCAGCATATCGGCGCAGCGGCTGCCGAAGCTCGACCTTCCGGAAGGCGTAGAGGTCATCGTCCAGGACCGCACCCTGAGCAAGGGCGGCGTAGAGATGCTCGGCCGCATGCTCCGCCGGTTATCGCAGACCACCGCGTAGGTCGGGCCGCCAACCCTCCTGGATCAGGAGCGGGTATTGAAGTGGTTCATCGCGGCTTCGGGGCCCGATCCGATCACGGCCTCCACCGCGTCTGCCGCCCGGGGCACGGCTTCTTTGATCGCCGAGTCCATCCAGCCGAGCACGTAGTCGGTGACGGTCATGCCTGGCGGAGGGCGGCCGATCCCTATCCGCACCCGGACGAAGTCGTTGCCGAGGTGCTGGATCGTGGAGCGCAGGCCGTTGTGCCCGCCCGCGCCGCCGCCGACCTTCACCCGCACGTCGCCTTCGGGCAGGTCCAGGTCGTCATGTACCACGACGAGTTGGTCCGGCTTGTAGCCAGCGAGCGCCGTCCCAGAGTTGTTCATGTACGTCGTGGGTTTGAGCAGCGTGACGTTCTTGAGGCCGAAGCCGACCGGGGCTGCTTCGGCCTTCTTCTTCGAGCGCCACGAGCCGCCGTGGCGCCTGGCGAGCTCGTCGGCTACGAGGAAACCGACGTTGTGGCGGGTGCGCTCGTAGGAACGGCCCGGGTTGCCGAGGCCCACGACTACGGGCGACTTCAAGCCGCCCGCGTCGGGTACCTCTCCGGCCGGTTCTTCGCGCGTCTCCTGGCGTCCGCCGCCGAAGAGACGCGACAGCCTAAGGCTGGAGATTCTGTCCTGCGGGGCCCTCTCCCTCCGCGGGAGAAACCTCTTCGGTCCCCTCTTCAATCTCGACCTCCTCGGCCTGCTCGTCGGACGGCTCCTCGACGATGCCGGCGGCCTCCATCTCCTCGTCGGAGATCTCCGTCGGCGTCGTGACCGTCGCGGCGGTCTCCTCCGGGTCGGAGATAAGCGTGACGTCCTCGGGGAGCCGAATGTCGCCCAGGGTGAGGTTCTCGTTCATCTCCAGGCCCGAGACGTCGATCGTCAGCTCCTGGGGGATGTTCCCCGGCAGAGACTCGATCTCGACCTCGTATGCCACCTGGTCCAGGACGCCGCCCTCGCTGACGCCGGGGGACTCGTCCGCACCATCGACCGTCAGCGGCACGGTGACCACGATACGCTCGCGCATGTTCACCGGCGCGAAGTCCACGTGGACGAGCCTGCCCGAGACCGGGTCTCGATGCACGTCCACGACCCGGGCCGTGGAGCTTCCGCCGTCGCCGATGCTCAAATCGTAGAGCGCGTTGTCGCCGGAGTGCTGGAGCGTGTAGTCCACCACCTTCGTCGGGACCGCGAGCACCGCGGTACCGTCCCCGTCGCCGTAGAGCACCGCCGGCGTCATGCCCTGCGCCCTCAGACGCCGGGCGTCGTTCTTACCCCGGCCCTCTCGCTCCCTTGCCTGCAACTCTACGTTATCCGCCATACCTCAACTCCCGAGAAGTTTGCTACTAGAAAAGCTGGTTCTCGCCCATAAAGACCTCACTCACCGACTCATCCGAGAAGACGTTCCGGATGGTCGAGGCGAGGATAGGGGCGATGCCAAGCACCCTTATCTTATTGCGCGGCTGGTCCCTCTTCAAGGGCAGGGTGTCGGTGACCACGACCTCCTTTATAGGGGAGTCCTCGATCCGCTCGTACGCCGGCCCGGAGAACACCGGGTGGGTCGCCGCTGCAAAGACCTCCGTCGCCCCGCAGTTCAGCAGGCTTTCGGCCGCTTTGACGAGGGTGCCCGCGGTGTCTATGAGATCGTCTATTAAGATCACACGCCTTCCGTCGACGTCGCCGATGACGTGAGTGACCTCCGACTGTCCGGGCTGGCGGCGGAGCTTGTTCACGATCGCCCAGGGAAGTCCCAGATGGTCCGCGAGCCGGTTGGCGACCTTTGCCTCCCCGACGTCCGGGGCGACGACAACCGCGTCCTCGGCGTTGCGAAAGCCCTGCCCGGAGAAGTGGTCCACGAAAGTGTGCATCGCAGTCAGGTGGTCCACGGGGGTGCTGAAGAAGCCCTCGATCTGGCCGACGTGCAGGTCCATCGTCATCACCCGGGTAGCGCCGGCCTGCCGGATCATGCTCGCTACCAGCCGCGCCGTTATCGGCTCGCGAGGCTTGCTCTTCCTGTCCTGGCGGGAGTAGGCGAACCAGGGTATGACCACCACGATGCTCTCCGCGGACGCCCGCTTGGCCGCATCGATCATGACGAAGAGCTCCATGAGGTTCTGGTTTACCGGCTCCCCCAAAGACTGCACGATAAACACGTCCGCACCCCGGATGCTCTGCTCGTACCTCGCGTAGACCTCACCGCCCGAGAAGCTGGTGAGATAGACGTCGCCCAGGGTGATATCGAGCCGGTCCGCGATCCTCTCGGCAAGCTCGGGGTAGCCGCGCCCCGAGAAGAGTAGCAACCGTTTCTCAGCCATCTGTTCCAGGTGCCCGTTGTACATCGTGCGAACCAATCCTCCGTTCTTACTCGCCGCCCTGGTCGCCTTGCTTCTTCTTGCCGTCCTTCGACACCTTCTCCGGCGCGTCCCGGATCACACGCGCCGGCATCCCGACCGCCATCTTGCCCGGCGGGATGTCCTTGTTGACCACGCTTCCAGCCCCGAGGTAGGCGTTCTCCCCGATGGTCACCGGCGCTATGAGGTTCGTGTTGATCCCGGTGAAGACGCCGTCTCTTATCGTGGTACGGTGCTTGTCCTTCCCGTCGTAGTTCGCCGTGATCGTACCCGCTCCCAGGTTCACCCCCTCACCGATCTCCGCGTCCCCGACGTAGGAGAGGTGCGGCACCTTGCTCCCCGCCCCGACCCGCGTGTTCTTGAGCTCGCAGTAGGCCCCAACCTTCGAGACCTCCCCCAGGACCGTCCCCGGCCTCAAGTAGGCGTACGGCCCCACGTTCGCTCCGGGCCCGACCGCGGCGCCCCGCCCGACCGAGCGTTCGACGAGCGCCCCGTCTCCAACCAGCGTGTCCAAAAGATCTGTGGAAGGTCCGATCACGCAATCCGAGCCTATCTTCGTCTCCCCGCGCAAGAAGGTCCCCGGAAGGATGACCGTGTCTCGTCCAATCTCCAGTACGTCACCGCCCGACTCCTCCTGCCGATAATCTCCAGGGCATCCGTGAGGTAGAGCTCGCCCTGGGCATTCTCCGCGCCCACGAGCCCCAGAGCGTGCCGAATCTCCGAGAACTCGAAGGCGTAGAGCCCGAGGTTGACGAGCCGTATCTCCTTCTCCGCCTCGGTAGCGTCCTTCTCCTCGACGATCCTGACGACGCCCGCGTCCTCCATCACCCGGCCAAGCCCCGTCGCGTCTTCGAGCTCCGCCACCAGCACCGTCGCCCCCACCCCCGCCGCGCGATGGCGCTCGACGAGCTCGGCGAGCGTGCGGCCGGAGATCAAAGGCCCGTCCCCGTTCACGACGAGGAGGACGCCTTCCTCCTCTTCTATGCTTTCGAGCGCCACCCGCACCGCGTCCCCGGTGCCGTTCTGCTCCTCCTGCAGAACGGATTCGACGCCGGACGGCAGCACTGCCCTTACCTCGTCGGCCTGGTGCCCCACGATGACCAGGGTCTTCTCGGGCCCCACAGGCCCGAGCGCGGAGATCACGTAGTTCACCATCGGCACGCCGCAGATGGTATGCAGCACCTTAGCCCGGTTGGACCTCATCCGGGTACCCTTGCCGGCCGCCAAGACGGCGGCGAAGGTAGGCGCTTCCTGGCGTTCAAACACGGGCTTCTACGACTCCTATTCGCTACGACATCCATGCCCCAGGGGCTGGCCCCTGGAAACTACGGGCTGGGGCGGCAGGATTCGAACCTGCGATCCCGGGACCAAAACCCGGTGCCTTGCCACTTGGCCACGCCCCATCGCAGACGCCCCCGCTCTCGGCTACCGCAAGACCGCCCGCAACTTACGTGATTATACCGAAGCCTCTGTCGGGTATCAGCAAAGGGGCCTTCGGCCCCGCTGTCAGCTATGGGCCGTCAGCTGAAAACTTTTTGGTCTCGCCGGAGGTCGGTCATCACAGCACCTCTACCCCCCGCGACACGGGTTTGCAGACGGCGACGAAAGTTGCTCGCAGCCCATCCGCCGCATCCCGAGCCTCCGTCTCCGAAGCGAAGATACCGGAGACTGCGGTACCGGTCCCGCTCATCGCGGCCCCGAGAGCACCCGCGCGGAGCAATGCTTCCTCCAACGCCCGCACTTCGGGCACGAGGTCCCGCGTCACCGGCGCGAGGTCGTTGCCCAAAGATCTGGCAAGCGCACCGGAATCCCCCGTCCGCAGCGCCTCTACGACCAGGGCGACAGATGGGTTGCCGCTTACCGGACGTTCGTCGTACGCCCCGTAGATCCGGGGCGTCTCCGCACCCGCGGCCGGTTTTGCGACGACCAGGTGATGCGACGGCGGCGCCGGAAGGGTGCTCAGGACCTCGCCGATGCCCTCCCCGAGCGCCGTGCCTCCGGCAATGCAGAATGGCACGTCCGCGCCGACCTGCAGACCCACGTCCCGCAGTTCCGCCTCGTCCAGCCCCAGCCCGAAGAGCTCGTTCAAGCCTACGAGAGTAGCCGCTGCGTCCGCCGAACCGCCCCCAAGTCCGGCCCCGGCCGCTATCTTCTTGGTAAGGCGTGCCTTTACGGGCAGCGCGTCTCCGATCCGTTCGCCCATTCGGGCCCAGGCTTTGTAGACAGTATTCTCCTCCGGCGGCCCGACCTCTATGCCCTCCGGCTCGACGGTAAGCTCGAAGCCACTCTCCGCGCGTTCGATCTCCACCTCGTCGGCCAGGGATATGCTCTGCATGACGGTCGATATCTCATGGTACCCGTCGGGTCGTACCCCCCGCACTTCGAGCGCGTAATTTACCTTCGCGAAAGCCGACAGCCGTACTCTCTCCATTACGCCTCTCCGGAGAGAGCACGTGCGAGCGCCACGAAGTCTTGGGGCGCGAGTTCCTCGGCCCTGGCGTCCGGCCCGTAGCCCAGAGAGCGCAGGGCGTCTGGTGCTTTCTCGCGCCAGGCCTCCGGCAGGTTGTTGACGAGGCGTTTGCGGCGGTTCTTGAAGGCGAGCAGCACCAGTTCCTTCGCTCTTTCGTAGTCCTCGCGGTCTACCACCCGTCGCTCCATCGTCACGACCGCCGACCACACGTGGGGCGGGGGATCGAAGACCCGCGGCGAGACCCTGTGCGCCACGCGCACCTCTGCGAGTAGCTGCACGAGGACTGCGTAGGCCCCATAGTCCTTCGTCCTCCTCTCAGCCGCCATCCTCCGCGCCACCTCGAGCTGCACCATGAAGCGC
>JAIVIG010000367.1 GCA_020200675.1 Actinomycetota bacterium | reverse complement strand
ATCATGTACTTCCTCGATCTGATCTGAACTTCCGAGAAGACCTCCCTACCTTTATGTGTGTCGTCCAGGCACATATCCTGGATGACGCCCAAGAAGGGGCCGAGGATGGCTTGTGAGAAGGCCTCGCCATTGGAGATGGCTGTAGAAGAATTGCCCCTCGGCCCCTTACATGAGGAGGCTCCGACCGCTAATAGAGATCGGCGAAGTGGAGAATTCGCTACGTAGGGAGCTGTCGGCGGGGTACTCCGGGGGCGTAGAGACTGGTAAAACGAGATACGGAGGTGACGATGGACAGAGTCTGGGCGGGCGTAGACGCTGGCAAGGAGTTTCACTGGGCTCACGTGCTGGACGCTTCGGGGAGGGAGCTGCTCTCCCGGAAGGTCGAAAATGACGAGGCAGACATTGCAAGGCTCATAGACGAAGCTCTCTCATTGGCCGAGGAGGTTGTCTGGGCGGTAGATCAGCCAGGAGGTGGTGCGGCGCTCTTGCTGGCGTTGCTATGGGAACGCGATCAGGGAGTCCTCTACATTCCCGGCCTCAGCGTGGATCGAGCTCGCGACGCCTACCCCGTGGAGAGTCCAAAACCGATGCCCGTGATGCTCACGTCATCGCCGAGCAAGCCCGGATGAGGCCAGATCTAGGCGAGCTTAGAGCAGGTGAGCAAGAGCTCTCTGAGCTACAGCTCCTCCTCGCTCGCCGCCGTGACCTCATCACCGACCAGAGCAGGACCATCGCTCGCCTAAGAGAGGCACTTCTGTCTTTGTTTCCAGCATTGGAGCGGGCTTTGGATCTGAACAGCAAAGGTCCCCTTACCCTCCTCACTCATTACCAGACTCCCACGCAGCTTAGACGGGCGGGGCACAACCGCATTGCCACCTACCTAAGAAACCGTGGCGTCAAAGGGTCAAACAAAGTAGCGGATAAAGCTTTGGGCGCGGCCAAGGCCCAGAGCGTCACCCTACCCGCACAGGAGGTAGCCTCTCGTATCGTTGCAGAGCTCGCTGGAGATGTCCTCGGCCTCAAGGAGCGTGTCGAGAGCATCGATGAGGAGATTGGGCAGCGTTTTTTCGCCCGTCCCGAGGCTCGGGTTCTCATTAGCTTGCCAGGCATGGGACCGATCCTCGGGGCCGAGTTCCTGGTGGCCGTGGGCGACATTTCCGCTTTCGAGAGTGCCGACAGACTCGCCGCCTACGCCGGATTGGTGCCCGCCGCCCGTGACTCCGGCAAGCGGGTGGGTAACCACCGCAGGATGCGAGGTGGCAACAAGATTCTCAAACGGGTCTTCTATCAGTCGGCCTTTGCCAGCCTCCGTAGCGCTCCGGAATCCAGGGCCTTCTACGACCGCAAGAGGGCTGAGGGCAAAAGGCATACCCAAGCCCTGATTGCGCTAGCGCGTCGGAGGGTCAATGTTCTGTGGGCGATGCTACGTGACGGAACCACGTTCGAGACCCGCTCTGCGGCTTGACATTTTCATAGAGATTCTACTTCTCGGCAGGCCGTGTGGCGATCCCGCATGAAGCGGGTACAGGCGTTGGCGAAGGAGCCGCTGTCTCCGCTCTGGCCTCAACGTGTGGAACTACAGGCTGTGCTGGATTATGATCAACACCTACAACATGTTGTGGTCAAGAACGAGCCTGGAGGGGGCAGTCTTGAGGATGACGGGCGCTGAACGCGGGCGAACCGAGGGACGCCAGCGCGCGGTAGTCGAGCTTCGGAATTTGCTCGCGCGGTTGTACAGGAGCTTCGTCGCCTGGGGGTCACTGTACGGGGACCTGGATCTCCGGTACGAGCAGGAGCGAAGACGGGAAGAGGTCGTCGAGCTACTCGGCGAGCTTCCCGGTCAGTATCTTGCGCGGTCGATGTGGCTCGAGCAGGCAACCCGCAAGAAGATCGAGAAATTTATCGCGAAGTCGGAAGTCCTCTACTCGGATTTCGTCGCGGACATAATAGAGCAGGGTTATCCGCGAACCAGAGCCGCTATGGCGAACCGCGTGAGCAGGGAGCTCGGGTCGCTCAAGAAGGAAGCCGACACCGCCCTGAACACCGAACTGGCGGGGATTCGCCAGCCTCGATGGCGGAAACGCTTGCGGTGATCTAGAGGACATACCTGCTAGCGCTCCTCTAGCGCCCTTTGGACGAGCCGGAGCGTCTCTTCGGCGCAGCCCCACGAGAGCGTGATGCCCGAGCCGCCGTGCCCGTAGTTGTGGACCAGCGGCGGGCCGTGGTTCGTGTCCTCCCGTTCGAGGCGTATCTCCGGGCGGCCCGGCCTCAAGCCCACCTTGTGCTCCAGTACCTCGGCCCCCGCAAGGCGCGGCTCGAACGCCGTGCAGCGCCGCAGGATGCCCGCTGCGGTTTCCGGATCGGGCTTGGTGTCCCATTCACCTTCTTCGGCGGTGCCGCCGAGGATGCAATCCTCCGAGCGCGGCACTATGTAGGTAACGCCCTCCGGGTTGTCTTCGTCGAGCAAGAACCGTTCGAGGCCGGGGTTGCGCACGCGCACGATCTGACCCCGGATGGGCTCCATCGAAGCATCTCCGACCAGCTCGCGCGCGCCGAGCCCCGCGCAATTGACGACGACACGCCCATCTACGATCTCCTCAAGCGAAGCGATGGCGCGGCGCTCGATGCGTCCCCCGGCCCGGACGAAGCGGTCCACGAGGTAGCCGAGGTAGACCGGCATCTCGACCACCGGCGCGGTGAACGAGTGGCCGTCACGGTAGCCGGGCGGCAGCTCTTCCTCTGTGCACCGCCGGACCCCCGGCACCGCACCCGCCCACCAGGGATCCGGGGCGGGGTCCCACCACAGCTCCACGCCCTCGCGCATGCGCACGCCGCTCTCGGGGACGCGTGCCAACTCCTCGAAGACCTCGAAGGTCCTGCTCCCCCAGGAGAGCACGCGGTCCTCGGGGTAGGCCTTGTAGGGGTACCACAACGCAGCCGCTACGCTCGACGTGGTCTCGAGGGGTGGATCCGCCGCCACGATCCGGACATCGAGGCCCGACTCCCGCATCCGTATGGCAGCCGTCAGGCCGATCGCGCCGCAGCCGACCACGATCACATCCACGCCGAACCATTCTCTCCTTCCTCGCAGGTTCTGGCACACACTATAGGCTCACGCTCGCGCCTCCGCACTTTGCTCGGGCGGGAGGCGTGTAGGATATAAGGGGTTGCTCGAAGCAACTACCAGGTCGGCAGAGGGATCACCTGGGAGGCCACATGACTGCTCGTTCTACAACCAAAGCGGGTTACGCCGCGGTCGAGGTTCTGGCCCGGGCCGGCGTCAGGCGCTTCTACACCGTCCCCGGCGAGAGCTTCCTGGAGGTTCTGGACGCCGTGGAGCAGCATCCGGGGCTGTCGCTCGTCTCGACCCGGCACGAGTCGGGCGCCGCGTTCATGGCCGAGGCCGACGCCAAGCTGACCGGGACGCCGGCGGTGGCGATGGCCACGAGGGGCGTGGGCGCGTCGAACCTGGCCATCGGCGTGCACACCGCCAGGCAGGACTCCACGCCGATGGTCGTCTTGCTGGGGCATGTCGAGACGACGTTCCTCGGCAGGGAGGCCTTCCAGGAGGTCGACCTCGCCGCGTTCTACGCCCCGATCACCAAGTGGGCGGCCACGGTCCACCGCGCCGACCGCGTGGCGGAGTTCGTCGAGAGAGGACTGCGCATCGCCACCTCCGGCCGTCCGGGTCCGGTCATGCTCGCCCTCCCCGCCGACCTCCTCGGCGAGGACGTTCCAGTTCCCCCTGACACGGGCATGACATCTCCGTCCCAGCCCGTGCCTGCACCCGAGGAAGTGCGGTTCGTCGCCCGCCGGCTGGACGAGGCGCGGCGCCCGGTGATGATCGCCGGCGAAGGAGCGCGCCACGCGCGCGACGAGCTCGTCGCCTTCGCCGAGGCCTTCGAAGTTGGCGTCTACGCGGCGTTTCGCAGGCAGGATGTCTTCCCCAACGAGCATCCCCTCTACCTGGGGCACCTCACTCTAGCCACGCCGCCCGACACCTTGAGGGCGCTGGAGGAGGCCGACCTGGTGCTCGTCGCGGGTTGCCGCCTCGACGAGGTGACCACCCAGAGTTACGAGGTCCCTCGCGCGGATCAGGCGGTGATCCAGGTTGACCTGGACCCCGGCGAGGTGGGCGCGGTGGTCCCTGTCGAGCGCGCCATCGTCGCCGATGTCCGCGGCGTCCTCTCCGCCCTCGTCGCGCAGGTACCTTCTCCCGGGCCGGCGCGGGACTGGACAGCGGCACATCGCTCCTACCTCGAATCCACTTCGATCCCTGGACCCCGGCCGGCGAATGGGATCGACCCCGCCCGGGTCGTAGCCGCCATGCGAGAAGTCTTGCCGGAGGACGCTTTGCTGACCAATGACGCGGGAAATTTTGCGGCGTTCTTGCACCGCTACTGGCGCTACGACCATCCGCGGACACAGCTGGCGCCGGCCAACGGCGCGATGGGTTACGGTGTGCCGGCCGCGGTCGCGGCGAAGCTGGCCGCTCCAGAGAGGTGCGTGGTGGCCTGCTGCGGCGACGGCGGGTTCCTGATGACCGGCCAGGAGCTGGAGACGGCGGTACGCTACGGGGCGCCGATCCTCGTGGTGGTCTTCCGCAACGGGATGCACGGGACCATCGCAATGCACCAGGCGCGGGAGCTGGGGCGCACCGCCGGCACCGGGATAGGGGAGGTGGACCTCGCCTCATATGCGCGGAGCCTGGGCGCAGAAGGCTACACGGTGCACGACACCGAGGATCTCGCACCCACGCTCGAAAGAGCCCTCGCCTCGGACACGGTCGCCCTCGTGGACGTCGTCACCGATCCCGACATTATCAGCCCCTCGGCCCGGCTCTCCGAGCTGGCTGGCGGCATGGCTCGCTCCCGGTCGGACGAATAGGAGCGCCGTCCGATCCTCTGCGGCTAGTCCTGGCTCGTCGCCTTCTTTGGGCTCCGGGGCGGATGCGTGCACGATACCCAGGATGGTGCTGCCGAAGACCAACCCGATGGCAAGCCCCACCGCGGCGTGGGTGGCGGCGCCTCCCCAGGGGCGAGTGCCCACCCAGCCGATCACCAGCCCGAGGCACCCGTACTCGATCCCCTTGATGAGGGCGATCAGCAGGGCCGAGGACCCGCCGGAGGCGATATCGGTTGCCTGGAGCACCTCGAGCGTTCCCTGGTGCAGCGCGCGCGAGGCCTCGAACGCGAGCGGGGCGGAGATCAAGCCCATCAAACCCATCATCGGCACGCGGGCCCTGGCGACCGCCGTCCCCACGGCGAGGCCCGCGCAGACGAAGACCGACCACGTGACGTTCCTGACGAGGTCGGCGACGAGTGGTTTCAGGCCAAGCACGTCTCCCAGGGCCCCGCCGAGCGCGAGCAGCAGGACCTCTATGGCCAGGCCGAGGAGGATCGCCATCCAGGCCACGCGCAGGAGCGTGGCCCCGAGGTTCGACGCCGGCTCGGGCGCCGGGGTACGAGTGTGGCTGTTCTGATCTGATCCCTGCGTAGCCATGATCTTCATAGTTTAGCCTCTCGATCTCACAGGAGCGACCCGACCTCGGGTGACTGGCTCAGGGCCGCTGGCGAACCGTTCAACCATCTTCGGCAGTACGCGAAATTGGTCTATATGGTGCTAAGTGCCGGTTATGGACACGAAATGTAGCGTGTGGTGCGAGCGCGGGCGGGGGCTGCTATGCTTCCCGGGGTATCGAAGGAGCACCAGCGGCCTTTGTGGCGGAGGATATTCGGTGGACGGTAGCGCGCAAAGGTTCATAGAAGAGTTGAGGGGCGCTGAAGAGCGGCCGATCTATCTGCCGGGGGACAAGATCTGCCTCCGGTTACGAGCTACGCACGAGGTAAACCTGGGTGGCGTGTGGGCCGTCTTCCGCAGGTTACCCGATCGGGGAGAGGCGCTCGATGATCCTTACATCACGCTGCCGGGCAAGCATTACCGGCTATCCCAGGCAGGACCGGTCAGGGCAAGCGAAGTGCGCTTCGAGATCGAGGTCTCCAGGGACCGGCACTTCCCCGGCGACTACGAGCTGGAGGCGGTGCGCGCGTACCCCTACGAGCTGGATGGTCGGGAGGATCTGACCATGGAGTTCGAAGTGAGGGGCGAGATCCGTTTCCGGATCGCCGAGGAGCTCGGCGCGCCCTCCCCGAAGGTGACGGGCTGGAAGTTCGAGTAGGCTGCCCAAGCCGCCGGCGGGGTCCTCATAAATCCGGCGCGCGAACGAGAGGGCTGGAGCACCCGATCGGCACTCCGGCCCGGTAGAAGATCTGCGCTATTTCGCGAGCGCGATTTAGTCCTTGCCCAGCTTGCGACGCGAGAGCGCGCTCGGGACCCACACTCCCACGCCCGAGCGCCGCGAACATCTCGCCGAAGCCGAGGATCGAGCGGCGGGCCAGCTCTGCGTCGTCAATCATCTCCAGCTCCTGTATCGGTTTCATAATCGGCTGATGGGGTTTGGGGCCGGGGCGGCCTAACGATCAAGCTCACCTGCCGCTACGAAGCGCAGCGGAATAGCGGTCGGGTGCAGCGCTTTGTTAGGTCTCGTCATTATGTTCCAAAGTTATTACTACTTTTCCTCGGGCGTGTCCCTCTTCCAGATACCGGATTGCCTCGGGGACCTCGCTCAGCGGGTAGGTCCGGTCTATGACCGGGGTGACCTTGCCGGCTTCGATAAGCTCCTTGAGGACGATCATGTCCTCGTGGTTCTCCTTGGAGATGAACGTCCCCAGCTTCTGGCCCACGAAC
>JAIVIG010000104.1 GCA_020200675.1 Actinomycetota bacterium | reverse complement strand
CGATACTGGAGGGCGTTCTCCGACAGGGACCCGCCCGAAGAGTTGCAGAAGCTGCTCGAGTGGGTGTTTTCGGGTGAAGGCCTCTGCCTCTATGTCCGCTAACAACAAACTACCGCTAAAGCGGTTTGCGGAAGGATAGATCCTTCCGCAAACCGCGCCGTCAGCCGTCAGCCATCAGCGGTCAGCTTTTTGTTCTTGCTGATTTCTGAATGCTGATTGCTGATAGCTTTTGCAGAAAGGACCTTCCTTTCTGCAAAACGCTCTAGGCGGCAGAATCGGCGTGGAGCCTGTCCTTCTGGCACTTTCTGATGGCGGACTTCAAGGTGCTCAGGCCCAGGGTGGCGTTGCGTGTGCGGCTACCGACGGCCTCGCGCCCGACGCGGTCAACGAAGGCGTCGTAGTCGAGGGCGAGTACCTCGTCCATCGTGAGCCCGTTCTCCATCACCTGTTCCAGGATCATGCTCGTGGCGGCCTGACTGATGATGTCACCCTGGCCGGTGAAGGAGAGGTCGCGTATGCGCCCCTCCTCCCCGGCCTTCAGGTAGATCACCACCGAACCCCCGCACTCGGGGCTCCCGCCGGGCATCGCCACGTCCGCGTCCTCCAGTACCCCCGCGTGGCGAGGGTTCTGGTGATGCTCCACGAGCACCGCTATCTGCTGCTGACGGCTCAAGGGTGGTCTTACCTCTCTATGGGGGCGCGCACGGCGTTGCCCCACTCCGTCCACGAGCCGTCGTAGTTGCGCACGTTGTCATAGCCGAGCAGGTACGAGAGCACGAACCAGGTGTGGGAGGAGCGCTCCCCTATCCGGCAGTAAGCCACGACGTCGTCGCCCTCCGAAAGGCCCACCTCACCCTCGTAGATCTCGCGCAGCTCGTCCGCGCTCTTGAAGGTTGCGTCCTCGCGCACTGCCCTGGCCCACGGCACGTTCGCCGCCCCGGGGATGTGCCCACCTCTGAGCGCCCCCTCCTGCGGGTAGTCCGGCATGTGAAGGAGCTCGCCGCTGTACTCTCCGGGGCTCCTCACGTCCACCAACGGTCCCCTCTTTTCGAGGTGCGCCATAACGTCGTCCTTGAAGGCCCGTATCTTCTCGTCGTCGCGCTCGGGCACGGGGTACTCTGTCCGGGGGAAGGAGGGCACCTCCTGGGTCATCGGCCTGCCCTCGGCCTCCCACTTGATGCGTCCACCGTCCATCACTTTGACGTTGTCGTGGCCGAAGAGACGGAAGACCCACAGGGCGTAGGTGGCCCACCAGTTGTTCTTATCCCCATAGAAGACCACCATCGTGTCGGGTGAGATGCCCTTCTCCTTCATGAGCTGGGCAAAATGCTCCGGGTCGAGGTAGTCGCGGTTGATCGGATCGTTCAGATCCTCGACCCAGTCGACCTTGACGGCGTTGGGGACGTGACCTATGTCGTACAGAAGAACGTCCTCGTCGCTCTCGACGATGCGCACGTTCTCGGTATCGTTCAGGTTCTCGGCGACCCACTCGGTCGTCACCAGGGCCTCCGGGTGGGCGTAGCCCTTCTTCTCTATCTCCTGCTCCATCGTAACTCTCCTCTCCTACACTGTCAGCGACACAGGCGCACATTCTAAACCATCTCCGACAAGTTTTGTCGGAATAGCGTAGCGTGCCCGCGAGGAGCGTTCGGGGAGCTTCGATGCGGGTATACTGAGCCACCATGAGAGACGTCCGAGGTTACGAAGAGCTTGTCGAGAGGACCGTCGAGGAACGTCTGGAGAGGGAGGCGGCCTACGAGCTGGCGCGGTTTGCCAGCTTGGATCCAGAACCCGCGATGCGGGCCGCGGCGGGCGTGCGGGACCGCCTCTACGGGCCGCGCGTCTCCTACTCGCGCAAGGTGTTTATCCCGCTCACGAAGCTGTGCCGGGACAACTGCGGCTACTGCACCTTCGCGCGGGCGCCGATACCCAGGGAACGCGCGTACCTGACGCCGGAGGAGGTACTGGAGATCGCACACGCCGGGTCCGAGACCGGGTGCAAGGAGGCGCTCTTCACGCTCGGGGACAAGCCGGAGAAGCGCTACCCGGAGGCGCGCCAGGAGCTGCGGGAGATGGGGTTCGAGACCACCATCGAATACCTCGTCCACGCCTGTAAGCTGGTCCTGGAAGAAACCGGGCTCCTGCCGCACGCCAATCCTGGGGTTCTCCTCGAGGATGAGGTACGGGCGCTGCGGGAGGTCTCGGTCTCGCAGGGGATCATGGTCGAGCAGGTCTCGGAGCGCCTTCTCGGGCGGGAGATGGCCCACTGGGCCTCGCCGGACAAGGTACCCGCGCGGCGCCTGGAGACGCTCGACGCGGCGGGACGACTACGCGTCCCGTTCACGACAGGCTTGCTCATCGGCATTGGGGAGACGATAGAGGAGCGGGTGGATACGCTGCTCGCCATCCGGGAGCAGCACGAGAGGCACGGTCACCTCCAGGAGTGCATCGTCCAGAACTTCCGGGCCAAGCCGGGGACGCGGATGCAAGGAGCGCCCGAGCCCTCCGAGAACGAGATGCTCGCGACGATAGCGCTCGCCCGGCTCCTCCTGCCCGAAAGCATGACCGTGCAAGCACCGCCGAACCTCGCGGGAGCGGCGGAGCCGGCGGAGAACGAAACGCCCCAGTACGCGCGGTACATCGACGCCGGCATCGACGATTGGGGCGGCGTCTCCCCCGTCACCCCGGACCACGTCAACCCCGAACGTCCCTGGCCGCATCTCGCCGAGCTGGAAGGAGCGACCGAAGCGAAGGGGCATCTGCTTCTCGAACGGCTCGCCCTCCATCCCGCCTACGCCCTCGACGCCGAAGAGTGGGTGGACGAGAAGCTCCGCTCTCGCGTCTGGGCGGCGATGGATGCCGAGGGTCTGGCCCGGGTCGAGGCCTGGGCGCCGGGGACGACCGAGGACGTTCCGGAAAAGACGGTCCGGGAGGTACACGGGGGACGGCCTTCGAGGATGCGTCCCGAGTTCGTCCGGGCGCTCTCGGGGGCAGGAGAGCGAGACCTGACCGAGAGGGAGATAGCCCTGCTCTTCACCGCCCGCGGCACGGAGCTCTCGGAGCTGTGCGGGGTCGCAGACGAGCTCAGGCGCGCGGTGAACGGCGACGAGGTCACCTACGTCGTCAACCGCAACATCAACTACACCAACCAGTGCTACTTCCGGTGCCGCTTCTGCGCGTTCTCCAAGGGTCCGAAGTCCCTGAACCTGCGCGGCGACCCGTACCTCCTCGATGTCGCCGAGGTCGCGAGGCGTGCCCGCGAAGCGTGGGAGAAGGGCGCCACCGAGGTGTGCATGCAGGGCGGCATCCACGGCCAGTTCACCGGCGAGAGCTACCTCGAATACCTGCGGGCGGTAAAGGAGGAGGTCCCCGGGATGCACGTTCACGCCTTCACTCCTCTGGAGGTCTCGCAGGGAGCGCGCACTCTCGGCGTCTCTGTCGAAGAGTTTTTGCGGGAGCTAAAGGAGGCGGGTCTGGGGACGTTGCCGGGGACGGCGGCAGAGATACTGGACGACGAGATAAGGGAGATCATCTGTCCCGACAAGGTGAATACCGCCGGGTGGTCGGAGGTGATGCGTACAGCGCACCGGCTGGGGTTGCGCTCGACGACCACGGTCATGTTCGGCCACGTCGAAGGTCCCGTCAACTGGGCCCGGCACCTCCTCGTCCTGCGCGACATCCAGGCCGAGACCGGAGGTTTCACCGAGTTCGTCCCCCTCCCATTCGTACACATGGGCGCCCCGCTCTTCTTGCAGGGCCGCTCCCGCAAGGGGCCGACCTTCGCCGAGGCTGTCAAGATGCACGCCGTCGGGCGCATAGCACTCCACGGCCACATAGACAACGTCCAGGTCTCCTGGGTCAAGATGGGGACCGAGGGGGCGAAGCTGTGCCTCGAGGCCGGTTGCAACGATCTCGGCGGCACGCTAATGAACGAGAACATCTCGCGGGCAGCCGGGGCCAACCACGGCCAGGAGATGCTCCCCGAGGAGCTGGAGGCCATGATCCGAGAGGTAGGCCGCACCCCCCGCCGCCGCACCACGCTCTACGGTACGCCGAAGCGCGCGTCTTCCATCACGAGCTGAGGAGTCGTCCTTAGCTCCCAGGCTCGTGATAGGCAAAGAGCATAGGGTCCAGCTGGGCCGTGAGCATCTTCATCCAGGCCCCTGCCTCCGCCTCCTTCTCTAGCCGATTGCTCTCCAGAAGCGCCGAAGTAATGGTTCCTTGAACCCAACCTATGAGATGCACGATCTGGTAGGAAGGGACCCCGTAATCTCTATGGACCTTTCCGACCCGCACTAGATAATCCCAGTACTGTCCGTTATGAGGCCCTTCTATCGTGCGAGTTATCCAAGAGACGAGCGACTGCTTGCGGTGCTGGATGTCCTGGGTTTCGAAGAAACCCCGAGTCTCCGGTAGAGAGAGCAGGTGGTCGTAGAGCGCATCCAGCACCGCGGGGACCACCGGACCCAGATGCTCTGCGCTTCGTCGAAGGTGTTCGGCATCTTCGGCACTAAATCCAGAGATCTCGATCCCTCGCATTTGATCTGCACGCTCTGTTTGCACTCCTACCTCCTGTCGCTAGCTTATCCAGGTGCTCCTGGTTCGCGGCACTACGGTTGCAGCATGTCTTAGAAGAAAGACTGGCGCATCCGCCAAAGGTGGTATTTTGGGTGTTCCAAAAGTAGTACTCTGGGTACCCCTCTTAGAGCTTCCGTCAATAGGTCATGGTCGTCGGGAAGGTCGGCTTTCCCAGCGGTAGCGGCTCCATCCTTCTCGGATGAGTCGCCTCACGATGATGACCACGTCCGAGAACTCCACCCAGAAGTCGATGTGACCCGCCCACACCTCTCGGTACACCACACCAGCTTCTTGTGGGCGTTGTGCCAGGAATTCGTGCGCTCCACCACCCACCGATTTCCGGCTTTAAGCGGGGCCGGCTTGCCCTTCTCGGAGATCTCGCCGACCAAGCAACGAGCCGCCAGCTTGCGGCGAGTGGTAGCCGAGTCGTAGCGATCCGGCAGCTCTCCGAGCGGCTCCAAGGCGGCGTCGAGGGTCGCCTCCAAGAGCGGCGAGTCGTGACGGTTGGCCGGGGCAACCACGGTTCCCAGAGGGATGCCTCTCGCGTCCACCACCGTCGAGCGTTTGATGCCTCCTTTTCCTCGATCCACCGGACTCCTCCCCGCTTTCTCGCCGCCGCAAGGAGCTTTGGTCATGCATCCGTCCACCGCCAGATCGGCCAGTTCGAGGCCGATGAGGCGGTCGTAAGCTTCGATCACGATCCCCCTGAGCGTCTCCATCAGGCCGGCCTCGATCCACTCGTCACGCCTACGCCTGAGCGTGCTCTCAGAGCAAGACTCGTCGGAGATCCTCCAGTAGGAGGCGCATCCGAACACCAAAACCTCGACCAGCTTCGCGAAAACCACCCTGTCCGGGATGCGGGGTTTGTGACAGCCAAGCGGATGATTCGTCCTTCGCTCGGGCAAGAGGGCTTCGAACTGCTCGAAGATGGGCTCGATGATGTATGGTTGAAGCGCGGGCACGGGGCATGCTCCTTCTCGTTCGGGAAGCTTGGAGAACTCCCCGGATGATGGAGCATCCGTGCCCGCTTTACACGTAGACGCACTCCCTATTGACGCAGCCTCTTAGAGAACTTTCCAGGAATCTATCTGGGTAGACTGGCGCGGCCGAGCTCCCCGTCACCCTCCACAGCCGCAAGCATCACTCGTCGCGGGGCTCAGTCCCGGTAAACTACAAGCTCGTCTAACGGTCTGCGAGAGCGACGCTTTGGTGGATCTGCTTCGGCGTAGCCCAGGATGAGGAGAGCGTGCGGAACAAGCTTCGGGTTCAGGCCGAGCACCGCTGTAACCTTTTCGGGGCAGAACAGGGGCGCGCACATCCAGCTCGTGTCCAGTCCCAGAGAGTAGGCGGCTAGCAGCGCGTTCTGGGCCGCCGCACCCAGGGATTGCACGGCCATCGTCGTCTCGTTCTGTTGGCGAAAGGCGTCCGGATAGGCGTCGAGGTCCTCGAGGTAGAGGCAGAGCAGCACGAGGACGGGCGCGTCAAGTAGCCTTCCGCGCGAGCCTTCGAGGCGCTTCTCGACCACCTCCGGGCTCTGGCCGTCCATCTCCAGATTTGTCCGCCACTCCTCCCCCATCGCTTCGGCCAGGCGCGTCTTCGTCTCCCTCCGCGTGACCACGGCGAAGCGCCAGGGCTGCCTGCCGTGCGGCGACGGCGCCCATCGCGCGGCTTCGAGCACTCTCTCTATCGCCTCCTCGGGCACCTCCTTGTCCAGGTAGCGCCGCACCGAGCGCCGGCCCAAGAGATCGTCCATGAGCGGTTCCGCACGCTCCGGAGCGTCGAGGGCGCCCCACGAGGCGACGCGCCCGGGGCGGATGGAGATGACCGGGTTCTCATCTATCTTCATCTCCTCGTACTGGTGGTACTTGCCGCGCAGGAGGCGCACGGCGGCGGCGTGCTCCTCCCTCTCCGGCTGCACCAGCTCCGCCCGGCCGCGCACCATGACGTAGGCCAGGAGGTCCCAGTCCTCCGAGTACCGGTCGGCGACGAGGGCGACGTTCGGGTTCTCCGTCGAGGGCGATGTGTATGAGTCGGCCGTCGTAGGCGAAGCAGACCGGGATCGCGTGTGGGTCCCCGGCCCGGTCGGCGGTGGCGAGCCGGGCGACCCGTTGCCGGACGAGGAAGGAGGTCTCTTCGGGCGAGAGGACGGCGGGCTCGGGCTTCATGCCCGGACCATCTCGCGTACTTTCGGGGCCACCTCGGAGGCGAAGAGACGCATGTTGGCGAGCGCCTCTTCGTGGGTAACGCCCGGCAGCCGGCCCCAGAAGCACAGGTGGTCGTAGGGCGCTTCCTCGTGCAGCCGGACCAGCCTCTCCGCTACCTCGTCCGGGGTTCCGACCAGGTACCGCTCCCACGGCAGATCCTCCGGGCGGATCGGATCGGGCTTCGGCTTGTCCCGGTCTGTGCCCCACTCGGCGTAGCGGGTGCGCTGGTAGGCGATGGCCGGGGCGACGATCTCCCTGGCCCGTCCCGCATCCTCGTGTACGAAGGCCACCCCGGAAGCCACGTACGGGAAGTCCTCGTCCTCTCGCCCGTGCCTCTTCAGAGCCTCTTGCACCTTACTGTAGGTCTCCCCAAACGCTCCCCCGCCCGTGGAGGCCAGGAACCCGTCCGCCATGCGCGCCGCGCGGTCTATAGCCGGCTCCGCGAAGGCGCCGAAGAAGATCGGGATCTTCCTCTCCGGGCGCGGCGCGAAAGTCAGGTCCTCGAACCGCCAGCGCTTGCCCTCGTACCCAATGCGCCCCTCCTCCCAGGCCCGCCGGATAAGCTCCACCCCCTCCTCGAAGAGCGACGGCCGGTTCTTGCGGTTGAAGCCCAGAGCTTCGAACTCGTGCTGGACGTACCCCTGCCCCACCCCGAGCGTGAACCGCCCCCCGGAGACGAGGTCCGCCACCGCCGCGTCCTCGGCCACTCGCAGGGGATGGTGCATCGGGAGTAGCAGCACGTTCGTCCCGATCCCCATGCTCGTGGTGCGCGCCGCTATCGCCGCGGAGACCACCAACGGGGACGGCAAATACCCATCGTCAACGAAATGATGTTCGGAGAGCCAGACGTCCGTGAAGCCGAGCCTCTCCCCCTCCTCGATCTCCTCCAGGCACTCGGCGTAGAACTCTTCGTAATTCCCGAGCGGCAGCTTCTGCCGGAAGTCGTACCAGAGTCCGAAAGTTGGAGCTCCGTCTGTCACGAGGACGCCTCCCTATTCACGTTTCTTCTATCAGTTTCTCGATCTGCTGGAGGAGAACCGGGGTATCTTTGGTGGCCGTCATCCAGATGACCTCCAGGTCCAGTCCGAAATAGTCGTGTATCAGCTTGTTCCTAAAATCGCTCATCAAGCGCCATGGCACCTCGCGTAGGGAATCCCGAATGTGCATCAGGTAGACGTGGTGATCGCTCATAGAGAGGGCTCCGCGTTCTCAGGATCTCATCCCGCAAATAAGGGCTCAAACCTCCCCTAGAGACCAGGTCCACGCTAGAGCCCCCAAACAAAACCTCCAGTTCCTCTTGGAGCCGGAGAAACCCAAGCAGACCGGGCACGTGCCCCGATTCATACTCTACTAGTAGATCTATGTCGCTCTCGGCGTCCGCCTTACCCTTCGCCTGAGACCCGAAAAGGTCCAGCCTCCTGACGTAGTGTTTGCGATACAGTCTCTCCAGCGCCTTCTCATCGTATTGAAGCGTCGCATCTACCATAAGATCCTCCACTATACGTCATGGATCGTAGTAGCGAGTTTCTAGTCTCGCTGGCGTCCGGGCCGTGGTCGATCGGCCGCGGACTCTTCGAGATCAAGGCCGTAGTCGGGATCTTCGTACTCTGTCGGATCGGGGATGCTCGCTTCCCTGAACGCCTGCTTCCGTTCCACGTCTGTCCCGCAACGCCCGCAGTGGACCTCTCCGCCCTCATAACAGCTCCAGGTGTCGGCGTAGGGT